>CAIUZX010000532.1 GCA_903903715.1 uncultured Caulobacterales bacterium | reverse complement strand
CTTTTCCTACGAGACCGGGGCGGGTCCCCGCCCCCTCATCCTGCGCCGCAAGCCGCATGAACGCGTGTCGGCGCTGGCCGCTGGGCTCGAGACCGAAGCCGAACTCTTAAAGCTCACCGCCGCTGCGGGCGCGCGCGTGCCCGCCGTGTTCCACGTGCTGAGCGCTGATGACCAGTGCGGCGTGGGCTTCATCATGGACCGTCTCGAAGGGGAGACGATCCCCCGGAAGATCCTGCGGGACGAACGATTTTCCAAAGCGAGAGCCGTCCTCGCCCGCGACTGCGGAGAGGCTCTGGCCCTGATCCACAGCGTGGCCAAGGACCACCTGCCCAAGGCGCTGCGCCCGGCCCCCGGCTCGGTCAGGGTGGGGGAGCTGAAATCCGCCTACGACACGATCGGGCGCCCCAACGGCGTCTATGCGCTGGCCCTGCGCTGGCTGGCCGACCACCTGCCCCCCGATCCGCCGCAGCTCTCTCTGGTCCACGGCGACTTCCGGCACGGCAATCTGATGATCGACGAGAACGGCCTCGCCGGCGTCCTGGACTGGGAGCTAGCCCATCTCGGCGATCCGATGGAGGACCTCGCCTGGCTGTGCGTTCCCTCCTGGCGCTTTGGCGAGATCGAGAACCCTGTGGGGGGCTTTGGCCAGCGCGAGGCCCTGTTCGCAGCCTATGAGGCGGCGGGGGGCGCGAGCGTCGACGCCGTCCGGGTGCGCTTCTGGGAGGTGCTGGGGACCCTGCAATGGGGCTTGATGTGCTCGGGCATGGCGGAGGTGTTCCGCTCCGGCGCCGATCCGTCGGTGGAGCGGGCCATGATCGGCCGCCGCGCGTCGGAGGTGGAGATCGACCTCCTCGACTACCTCGCCCCCCTCACGTCGGAGGCCTGACCATGCAGGACGAACCCACCGCCGCCGAGATCCTGCCCGCCATCGCCCGTTTCCTGCGGGAGACGGTGACCACGGACCAGTCCGCCCATACGATGTTCCAGGCGCGGGTGGCGGCGAACGCCGTGGACCTCGCCGCCCGGGAAGCGGCCCTCGCGCCCAAGTTCGACGCAGAGGAGAAGGCGCGGCTCAAAGCCCTGCTGGGCGCGGACGGGGACCTTCTGGCCCTGAACCGCAAGCTCGCCGACCAAATCGCCGCCGGGACCCTGACCCTCGATACGCCGGACCTGAAAGAGCACCTCTGGGCCACCAGCATGGCCAAGCTGGCGGTGGACCAGCCCGCCTATGCGAGCTACCGCCGCGCCGTCAAACGACGCGGCGGCTGATCGCTTAAGCCTTACTTCTTGTCCGCAGGCTTGGTCGGGAAGGACTTCGCCGGCAGGAAGCCCTTGGACCGGAGCAGCGCATCCGGGGACGCGTCGCGACCGCGGAAATTGCGGAAGGCGACCGCCGGATCGACGGTGTTCCCGATCGACAGGATCGTGTCGTGGAAGCGCTTGGAGGTCGCAGGATCGTACGGGTCCCCCGCCTCCTGGAAGGCTTCAAACGCGTCATGCTGCAGCACTTCGGCCCACAGATAGCCGTAGTAGCCCGCCGCATAGCCCTCGCCGGAGAAGATGTGGCCGAAGGCCGGGATGCGGTGACGCATGATGATCTCGTCCGGCATGCCGATCTCGGCCAGCGTCTGCTTCTCGAAGGCCTTGGGGTCGATGGTGGCGTCGCCTGCGAGGTGCAGCTTCATGTCGACGATGGCGGAGGCTTCCGCCTCCACGACCGAGAAGGCCTGGTTAAAGGTGGACGCCTTGTTGATCTTGTCGATCAGGGCCTTCGGGATCGGATTACCGTCCTTGTCGACCAGGAACTTCAGCACCTCCGGGGTCGAGAAGTAGTTCTCATTGAACTGTGACGGGAACTCCACGAAATCCCGCGCCGTATTGGTGCCGGAGAGTCCCGGATAGGTCACGTCCGACGACAGGCCATGCAGGGCGTGGCCGAACTCGTGGAACATGGTCTTGGCGTCGTCCCAGGAGAGCAGCACGGGCTTGCCCGCCTCGGACTTGATGAAGTTCGAGTTGTTGGAGACGATGGTGATCACCGGCCCGGTCAGCTTCTGCTGTTCGCGATAGGCGTTCATCCAGGCGCCGGAATTCTTGCCCGCCCGGGCGAAGGGGTCGAAGTACCAGACGCCGATCACTTTATTGTCGCGGTTGCGAACCTCATAGACCGACATGTCGGGATGGAAGACCGCCACGCCCTCGATCTTCTTGAAGGTGAAGCCGTGCAGCTTGCCCGCCGCGAAGAACATGGCCTCGCGGACGTGGTTCAGCTCGAGGTAGGGCTTGAGCTGGTTGAGATCGAGGTCGTACTGCGCCTTGCGCAGCTTCTCGGCGTAGTAGCGGTAGTCCCAGGCGGCGAGCTTGTAGCCGCCGTGCTCGGCGTCGACCAGCTTCTGCATCGCCGCCACGTCCACCTTCACCTGGGCGATGGCGGGGGTGATCGCCTTGGTCAGGAGGTCCATGGCGTTCTTCGGATCCTTGGCCATGGTGTTGGCGAGGTGCCAGTGCGCATAGGTCGGATAGCCGTAAAGCTTCGACCGTTCGGCGCGCAGCTTCAGGATCTCGGTGACGACGGGGTTGTTGTCGTGGGCGCCCGGGTGGTCCCCGCGGGTGGTCCACATGCGGAACGCCTTTTCCCGCAATGACCGGCTGTCGGCATAGGTCAGCAAGGGCTCGATGGCCGAGCGGGTGTTGGCGAAGGCCCACTTGCCCTTGCTCCCCCGGCGTTCCGCCTCGCTGGCGGCGGCCGCGATCTGCGCCTCCGTCAGGCCCTTGAGATCGGCGGCCTGGTCGACGATCAGCACGTCATGCTCTTCGTCATAGAGTTCGTTCTGGGAAAAGGTTGTGTAGAGGGTGGCCAGCCGTTCGTTGATCTTGCCGGCCTGGGCCTTGTCCGCCTCCGAGAGCTTGGCGCCGTTCTGGACGAAGTTGATGTAGTCGATCTCGACCAGGCGCTTCTGCTCCGGCGTCAGCTTCGCCATTTCGGCGCCGTCGTGCACCGCCGCGACCCGCTGGAAGAGCTTGGCGTTGTGGGCGACGTAGTCGGCGAAGACGCTGATCTTCGGAGAATATTCCTGGTCGACCTTCTGGAAATCCGGCGTGTTCAGATTGCCGGAAAAGACGCCGTAGATCGACATGACGCGGTTCAGCGTCTCGCCCGTCCGCTCCATCGCCACAATGGTGTTCTCGAACGTCGCCGGCGCCGGGTTGTTGGCGATCGCTTCGGTTTCAGTGCGGGCTTCGGCGATGGCGGCGTCGAGGGCGGACGGGAAGTCGGAGACCTTCACCTTGTCGAAGGGCGGCAGGCCGCCGTAGGGGCCGGTCCACGGCGCGGTCAGAGGATTAACCGCGGCGGACGTCGCGGCGTGCGCGGGCGCCATGGCGACCAGAACTAAGGCGCTTGCGCCCGCCAAAAGGTGTTTCAACATGATGGGTTCCGAAAATGGTTGCTTTGGAAACGACCTTAGCCTGAGCCAGACCAAACTGAAAATGAACGGATTGTAACCTTTGCGAACCCGAGGATGAGCATAGAGCACAAGGTGTGGCGCCGCCCCCCTAGGCTTGGGGCGGCAATCCGCGTATGCAGATCAATGCTCCCCTCCTTGAGGACCCTATGCGCAAGATTGTCCTGATCAGTTTGTCCACCTTCGCGCTCGGCGCCGCCGCAATGGCCTCCGCCGACCAGCTGACCCGCACCAAGGGGCAGGACACCTACAAGATGCTGGAGCTGTTCGGCGACGTCCTAGTCAAGGTCAAGTCGCAGTACGTCGTTCCGGTCGACGACAAGAAGCTGATCCAGGCCGCCATTGACGGCATGCTCACCTCCCTCGACCCGCATTCGAACTATCTCGATCCGTCCAGCTTCGGGGACATGCGCGAGGAGACCCGCGGGCAGTACGGCGGCCTCGGCCTCGAGGTCACCAGCGAAGAAGGCGCGGTCAAGGTCATCTCTCCGATGGATGGGACCCCGGCGGCGCGGGCCGGCGTGATGGCGGGTGACTTTATTACCTCCATCGACGGAAACTCGATCATCGGGATGAACCTGACCGACGCGGTCAAGCAGATGCGCGGCGCGGTGGGCACCTCGATCACCCTGACCATCGTGCGCGAGCGCAAGCCGCCCTTCACGGTCAAGCTGGTCCGCGAAATCATCGACGTGAAGACTGTGCATTCGCGCCCCATCGGCGAGATCGGTTACTTACGCGTCTCGGGCTTCGACCAGCGGACGGGCGAGGAAACGACCGCGGCGCTGAAGGACCTGAAGTCCAAGATCCCGCACATGAAGGGCCTCGTGCTCGACCTGCGCAACAATCCGGGCGGACTGGTCGACAGCTCGGTCGAAGTGGCGTCGGACCTTCTCGACGGCGGCGAGATCGTGTCCCAGCGCGGGCGCGACCCCAAGGACATCGAGCGTTACAACGCCCGTCCCAACGGCGATATGGTCCGCGGCGTGCCCATCGTCGTCTTGATCAACAACGGCACCGCCAGCGCGGCGGAAATCGTCTCGGGCGCCTTGAAGGATCGCCAGCGCGCGACCATCATCGGCCTCACCAGCTTCGGCAAGGGCTCCGTGCAGACGGTCATTCCCTTGCGCAACGGCGCCGACGGCGCGGTCAAGCTGACCACGGCGCGCTACTACACGCCCTCCGGCCAGTCCATCCAGAAGACCGGCATTATTCCCGACCTGCAGGTCGCCCGCTCCAAGGCCGAAGCCGAGGCGGTGAGCGACACCGCCCAGCAGTACTCCGAGGCCAGCTTCAAGAACGCCCTCGACTCGCAGGAGGGCAAGGTGCGCTCGGCTCCGGAAGAGATCGAGATCCCCGCGGACAAGCCTGAGGACAAGGACAAGGACAAGGACGCCAAACCCAAGCAACGTCCGCTGCGGTCCGCCTTCACCCTGACGGACGAGGATGTGGCCGCCGACTTCCAGCTGCAGCGCGCGCTGGATGTGCTGCGTCTGGGCGGCGTCAAGCAGGCGAAACTGCAGAAGCCGGTGAAGGTCTTCACGCAACCGAAGTCCACCTTCGCCAAGACCGATGCAGCCTCTGCGCCCGGGGCGACACCCGGGACTGCGCCTGCGAAGGACGCCCCGAAGAAGCCTTGAGGGGCTCAAACCCCTTAAGAAAAGGCGCCTTCGGGCGCCCTCGCTTTCCCTTTTGTTAACCGGCGTGAGGCAGGAGTTAATAGGTCTCGCCGCCGGATCAGATGCACATGTTCGCACGCAAACCCGCAGCCGCCGGACACGGCGACCTGCCCTCCGCACCGTCCCGTCTCGCCGAGCTGGCGCCGGCTCTGCTGGCCCGGGCGTCTGCGCTCGTCGCTAATCCCTTCATCGCCGCAGGCGCCGCCGGGGTCGTGTTCGTCGGGGGCCTCACCACCCTGATCCTCGTCACCGCCGACCCCAAGGCCGGCCTTCCCTTCGTCCGCGTGAAGCTAGAGGACCGCGTGGCGGAGCTGTCGCACATGTCCGGCCCGGCCGGGTTCAATGTGGAAGGCCTGCACCCCGAAGCCTTCGTCGGCGCTCCGGCCGTGGATGCGGGCGGCCAGGCGGTCGTCACCCTTCCCGAGGGCGGCAATATCGTGGGCGGCTCCACGCCGGAAGCGGCCCCGCAGCCGACGAGCACCCGTTATTCCGTCGCGCCGCTGCCCAGCGCGCCGATCTCGGGACTGACCGAGCAGAGTCCCGTCGGCGCCCTGCCGATCATCAGCCGCGACGGCCGTGCGCCATATCAGGCCTACGCCCGGCCGTTCCAGCCGAACGGCAAGCCGAAGGTCGCCCTCGTCGTTGGCGGTCTCGGCCTCAACGCCGCTTCCACCAAGGCGGCGATCGAGCGGCTACCGCCGGAGATCACCCTGTCCTTCGTCGCCTATGCGGACGGGTTGCAGCGTTGGGTCGACCTCGCCCGCGCCAACGGCCACGAAGTGCTCATCGAGGCGCCGATGGAGCCGATCGATTCCGTCAACAACGATCCGGGCCCCTACGCCCTGAAAGCCAGCGCCACGGGCCCGGAGACGACGCGCCGTCTCGAATGGATCCTCGCCCGCTGCACCGGCTATTTCGGCGTGACCAACTATCTCGGCGGACGGTTCTTGATCTCCGACCAGCCGATGCTGGCGTTCCTGATGGCCCTGCGCCAGCGGGGCGTCGCCTTCGTCGACGACGGCGCGGCGATGAAGCGCAACCTGCCCGGACTGCCCCGCGCCTCTGCGGACACCGTCGTCGACGCGGACCTCTCGCCCGAAGCGATCCAGAAGCAGTTGGTCGCCCTGGAACAGACGGCCAGCCACTCAGGACAAGCCTTCGGTTCCGCCTTCGCCTACCCGCTGACCCTCGAAGTCGCCAACCGCTGGGCGAACGGACTCGCCGCCCGCGGCTTCCAGCTGGCGCCCGTCTCGGCGATCACCCGCCGATGACGTCCGACCAAGACCGCGATCTGTCCCGGCACAGACCGAACGTCGGCATTGTCCTGTTTCACCCGGACGGTCGCGTCTGGCTCGGCCGCCGCGCCGGCGCGGAAGGCCCCTATAACTGGCAGTTCCCGCAAGGGGGCGTCGACGCCGACGAAAGCTTCGATGACGCCGCGCTGCGGGAGTTGCACGAGGAGACGGGGGTGCGCTCGGTCACCTTTCTCGCGGCCACCGAGGACTGGATCACCTATGACTTCCCGCCCGAGGTGCTGGCCTCCGGCAGGGGGCGCGGCTTTGCCGGACAAAAGCAGATCTGGTACGCCTTCCGCTTCGAAGGTGACGAGTCCGAGATTGACCTCAGCGCACACGATGAGGTGGAGTTCGACCTCTGGCGCTGGGCGGATCTGAACGAGGCCCTCGACGCCGTGGCGCCCTTCAAGCGCGACGCCTATCGCCAGGTGATCGCGGCGTTCGCGGAACTTACCAAGGCCTGAAGGCGTATATCAACCGCGTCCCGATCCGGGGGGCGGGATCAAGGAGCAGGACGTGAGCCAGAAGGTTGTAATGGTGCATGGCGCGTTCTGCGGAGCCTGGGCGTTCGATGATTTCAAGACACCGTTTCTAAGCGCCGGCTATGACGTCGAAGCGGTCGATCTGCCGGGCCACGGCGTCGGCCAGGACCGGATGACGCTGGGTCGGGTCTCGATGTCGGATTATGCGCGGGCCGTCGCCAAGGTCTGCGACGCCTGCGACGTTCCGCCCATCCTGATCGGCCATTCGATGGGCGGGCTGGTGGCGCAACTTGCCGCCGCACGGGCGAAAGTGGCGGCCCTGATCCTGATCGCGCCGTCGGCCCCCTGGGGCGTGGTGGGATCGACGATGGAGGAGGCGGTCAGCGCCACGGCCGTCATGGGCATGAGCCCCTTCTGGTCGACGGCGGTCGAGCCGGACTACATGCTGGCGCGCAACTACAGCCTGAACCGCTTCGAGAGCCTGGGCCGTCGGGCGGTCTTCTCGAAGATGGGTCCCGAAAGCGGACGGGCGCTATGGGAGACGCTGAACTGGTGGCTCGACCCGTTCATGACCACCAGCGTGCCCGCGAACCGCGTGGCCGCGCCGGTGCTGGCCCTTGCCGGAGGCCTCGACCTCATACACCCGCCGATCACGGTGCGTCAGACCGCGGCACGACTGTCGGGGGAGATCATCGTGTTCGAAAAGATGAGCCACTGGCTCATCGGCGAACCCGGCTGGGAAGAGGTCGCCGAGGTCTGTATCGGGTGGCTGGACAGGCTCTAGTCGCGGATCTTAGACCGCTTCCGAAGCCTTTTCCGCGAGCAGCGTGAAGCTTTCCGGGGTCACGTCAGCAAAGCCGCCCTCGATCTGGAAGACCTTCTGGGTCGCGCCGTCACGGATCACCACGCGGCCCGAGCGCAGGACGGTCATGAACGGCTCATGCCCCAGAAACACGCCGAAATCGCCGTCAACGCCGGGGGCGTCCACCTGATCAACGTCTCCGGAGAACAATTCCCGTTCCGGCGCCACGAGGGAAAAGTGAAGCTTGGCCATCATCCCAGTCTTTCGTCCTTGCCGATCCGGCAGCCATAGAGAGAGATCATCGCGGCCGGGGACTGATCCCGCCGCCGAAGATCCGAATTCAGTTCCGCGCAGACACCGAAGCCGCCAGGCTCTCCGAATTGGAGAAAGTACTTCGGCGGCCGGGGCCTCCCCGCAAGATACTGCACAACGGGACGCCAGGCGACCATCGCGCCGTCCGGGCCCACCGGCAACTTGACCGAGCGGATCTCGGCCAGGGTGGCGGGAGGAATGTCCGCCGCGCTGAACACCAGCGAGCAGCCGCCCCGTCTCGGGTCCACGATCGCAACCGGAGCGCCCGGGACGGTGAATCGGAACAGTTGTCCCGACATCTCCATGTCGATCGGCTTCATCTGGTCGATGTCGCCGGAGGGCGCGGCCCGTCCTCCAAAGACCTGAAGTCTGTCCCGCAACGCATCCACACCGTTCCCGGCGGCGACGATCGCCAGACAGAAACCGTTGACGAACGGCAGCGCCGCTGCGTCAACCGGAGCTTCAGCGGCCGTGACCGATCCTGCGGCGGCGACCAGAATCGCCCCCACGAGACCTGCCGCCAGCGGCCGCATCAACATCATCCCGCCGCCAGCTTTTCAGCCTTCGCGATCGCCTCTTCGATATTGCCGACCATGTAGAAGGCGGCTTCCGGAAGGTGATCGTAGTCGCCGTCGCAGAGCCCCTTGAAGCCCTTGATCGTGTCTTCCAGCGGCACGAGCTTGCCCGGCGAGCCGGTGAAGATTTCGGCCACGTGGAAGGGCTGGGACAGGAAGCGCTGGATCTTCCGGGCGCGGGCCACGGTCAACTTGTCCTCTTCCGACAGTTCGTCCATCCCGAGGATCGCGATGATGTCGCGAAGGGCGCGGTAGGACTGCAGGGTCGACTGGACCTGACGGGCGACCTGGTAGTGCTCGTCGCCCACGATTCGCGGATCAAGGATGCGCGAGGTGGAGTCGAGCGGGTCCACCGCCGGATAGATGCCCTGCTCGGCGATGGAGCGGTTCAGAACCGTGGTCGCATCAAGGTGGGCGAAGGAGGTCGCAGGCGCCGGGTCGGTCAGGTCGTCGGCGGGCACGTAGATGGCCTGAACCGAGGTGATCGAGCCCTTCTTGGTGGAGGTGATCCGCTCCTGCAGGTTACCCATTTCGGTGGCCAGCGTCGGCTGATAGCCCACGGCCGACGGGATACGGCCGAGGAGCGCGGACACTTCCGAACCGGCCTGCGTGAAGCGGAAG
>CAIUZX010000531.1 GCA_903903715.1 uncultured Caulobacterales bacterium | reverse complement strand
GTACCAGTAGGTGACCGCAAAGCCCTCGATCGCCGTGATCATCTTCAGGCCGCGCAGGGCGCCAAGCCAGGGGGGCAGGAGGCTGAGTTTCGTCTCCCACCGCTCCAGCGACGCAGCGCCGTTCAGAAGCTGCTTCGGCCCGTCCGGATCGACGCAGAGCGGGCGGCCAAGGCCGATGACAGACACCGCGCCTCCCGCCAGCGCCTGTTCCATCGCCGCCCATGTGCGAAAGCCGCCGGTGACCATCAGGGGGATCTTCACCGTCGCCTGCATGGCCTTGGCGAACTCGACGAAATAGGCCTCCCGCGCGGCGGTGGAGGCCTTCACCGTTTGCGCCTCCGCAGGCTCCATGCCTTCGATGTCCATCATCGCAGGCTGCTCGTAGGAGCCGCCGGAGATCTCGATCAGATCGACGCCCGCGGCCTGCAGTTGCTCGGCGACGGCGAGACTGTCCTCGAAGGCGAAGCCGCCCTTCTGGAAGTCGGCGGAGTTGAGCTTCACACTGATCGGAAAGGCTGCGCCCACGCCCCGGCGCACGCGGGCGGTCACCTCCATCAGCATCCGCGACCGGTTCGCGAGCGAGCCGCCATAGCGGTCGGTGCGGTTGTTGGCCCGGGGGCTCAGAAACGCCGACAGAAGATAGCCGTGGGCGCCGTGGATCTGCACGCCGGTGAAGCCCGCCGCCTTGGCCGCCTCCGCCGCCACGCCGAAATGCTCAATGAGGTCGGTGATCTCCGCCTCGGTCAGGGCGACCGGATCGCCGAACTGCTTGCCGGGGAGGGCGACGGCGGTGGCCGACGGCGCCTTGGGGTGCGGATTGACCGTGATCGGCGTCTGGCGCCCGGCGTGGCTGATCTGCATCCAGATATGCCCGCCGCCGCGCTTGCCCGCCGTGGCCATGCGGGTGAGGGCGGCCAGTGTCTCTGCGTCCGGCGCGCGATCGATGATCACATTGCCGGGACGCTCCAGATGAAAGCGGTCGATCTGCACATTGCCGGTGATCAGGAGGCCGGATCCCCCGTCCGCCCAGAGGCCGTAGAGCCGCTCCAGTTCCGCCGTCGAACGGCCCTGCACGTCCGCCAGCCCCTCCGTCATCGCGGCCTTGGCGAGGCGGTTCGGCAGCACGGCCCCGCACGGCAGGACGAGCGGATCGGACAGGCTGGTCATCGTCTTCGTCCCCATATTCTTCCCCCTTTGTATCAGGGGGTGGTCGGAACATTTAGCCTAGTCCCGGCCGCTTCGTTCAGCAATTCACCCCCACGTTGACTTGAGGCGGCGCAAGCGCGCACGATCTCGCCTTTCAAGGGGGCTTTTGCGCTTTGGGTTGGGACGGTCTTGCCTTGCTCGGACTGTCGGGCGTCTATCTGGCGTTCCTGATGGCGGTCGCCTGGCGGTCGGAGCGGCGGCCCGCAAAGGCGCGCCCGTCGCAACGGCGCCTCGTCTATGGTCTGTCGCTGGCGGTCTACTGCACCTCCTGGACCTTCTTCGGCGCGGTGGGCACAGCGGTGCGGTCGGGTTGGGACTATCTGCCCATCTATATCGGTCCGGCCCTCGTTCTCACGGTGGGCTTTCCGCTGTGGAAGCGCATCGCCAGTGCGGTGAAGCGGGAGAATACCGGCAGCATCGCGGACTTTTTGTCCGCCCGCTACGGCAAGAGCCCGCTGGTCGGCGGCGTTGCGGCGGCGGTCTGCCTGATCGGCGCCACGCCCTACATCGCCCTGCAACTCCGCTCCCTGACCATGTCCCTCGCGATGCTCACGGGGACCTTGAACCCGAAGACCTCCGTCACGGTCGGCGCCGC
>CAIUZX010000530.1 GCA_903903715.1 uncultured Caulobacterales bacterium | reverse complement strand
CGCAACTACTCGCAGTGCGACTCGCTCCTCCTCGGCGACAAGTGCGGCGCGCACACCTTCCCGTACATCGACGTCAAGAACTCGACGGCCCAGCTGGAGCACGAGGCCTCGACGTCGAAGATCGGCGAGGACCAGCTCTTCTACGTCATGCAGCGCGGCCTGTCCCAGGAAGAGGCGGTGCAGCTACTGGTCAACGGCTTCGTGCGCGACGTGCTGCAGCAACTGCCGATGGAGTTCGCGGTCGAGGCCCAGAAGCTCGTCGCCATCAGCCTTGAGGGGAGCGTGGGATGACCGCTTCCGCCCATTCGAAAGACAACAATTCCATGCTGCGTATCTCCGATCTCCACGTTTCCGTCGCGGACAAGCCGATCCTGAAAGGGCTGTCGCTGGACCTGCCTGCGGGTGAAGTGCACGCCATCATGGGGCCGAACGGGGCGGGGAAATCCACGCTGAGCTACACCCTGGCCGGTCGCGGCGGGTACGAAGTGACCCAAGGTTCGGCCCTGTTTGAAGGGGAGGATCTCCTCGCTCTCGACGCGTCCGAGCGGGCGGCCAAGGGCCTGTTCCTGTCGTTCCAGTATCCGCTGGAGATCCCCGGCGTCCCGGCGCTGACCTTTGTCCGCGAGGCGCTCAACGCCCAGCGCAAGCATCGCGGCGAGCCTGAGATTGGCGCGCCGGAGTTTCTGAAGCGCGCCCGCGCGGCCGCCACGATGCTGAAGATGGACTTCGAGATGCTGAAGCGCGGCCTGAATGTCGGCTTCTCCGGCGGCGAAAAGAAGCGGATGGAGGTGTTCCAGATGGCGATCCTCGAGCCGCGCCTGCTGATCCTCGACGAGACCGACTCCGGCCTCGACATCGACGCTTTAAAGATTGTCTCCGAGGGCGTGAACGCGCTGCGGGGGGCGGGGCGGTCCATGCTGGTGATCACCCACTATCAGCGCCTCCTCGACTACATCCGCCCGGACAAGGTGCACGTGCTGGCCAAGGGCCGCATCGTCGCGTCGGGCGGGCCGGAGCTGGCGCTCGATCTCGAGCGTGAGGGCTATGACCGCTACGAGACTGCGGCATGAGCCTGATCACCGCCATACGCGCAGGCGATGCAGCCCTGGCGCCCGGCCGTCGGGACGAGGCCTTCCGCTGGACGGACCTGCGGGGCGCGCTGGGAACTCTGCCCGCCGTGAGTGACGCGCGCCAGCCGGTGGGCGTTGCGACCGCGCCGGAGGGTGTGACGCTGCGCCGCCACGCTGCGCCAGTGGGCTCGGGCGTCGATGAGACCCTCCTGACCGTGAAGGCGGGGGAGACCCTGCGCCTGATCGACCACATCTGCGCAGGCGAGGGCGCTTACGTCCGCGACCTCTCCTTGCCGATCGTGCTGGAGGCGGGGGCGAGCCTTGTGCGGCTGGTGATTGTCGAGGATGGGGCGGACGCCGTCACCTACTGCCGCTCCCAGGTCACCTTGAGCGCGGGCGCAAGCTATCGTCAGACCGTGATTGCGGGGGGCGCCAAGCGTCAGCGGATCGAAACGACGGTCGAGCATCCGGGCCTTGGCGCCAGTGTCGAGCTGAACGGCGCCTACATCGTCGATGCGCAACGACACACCGACCAGACCACGAAGATCGCGCACGCCGGTCGGGACGGCGCGAGCCGCCAGCTTGTCCGCGGCGTGGCGGCGGACCGGGGGCGCGGGGTGTTCCAGGGCCTGATCGCCGTGGCGGAGGGAGCGGACGGAACTGACGCGCGTCTCACGCACAACGCGCTTTTGCTGTCCGACCGCGCGGAGATCGACGCCAAGCCCGAGCTCGAGATCTTCGCGGACGACGTCGCCTGCGCCCACGGCAACACGGTCGGCGCGCTGGACGAAGACGCCCTGTTTTACGCCATGTCCCGCGGCTTGCCGCTGGAGGTCGCCCGCCGCCTGCTGATCGGCGCCTTCCTGGGCGAGATCGTGGAGCGGATCGGCGATGCGGATCTGGAGGCCCTCGCCGGCGCCTTCCTGACCCGCAGGCTGGAGGCCTTGGCGTCATGAGTTTCGACGTTGACGCCATCCGGGCTGAGTTCCCGATCCTGTCGCGTCAGATCGGCGACAAGCCGCTGATCTATCTCGACAGCGCCGCCTCCGCCCAGAAGCCGAAGGCGGTGATCGAGGCGATGACGCACGCCATGACCCATTCCTACGCCAATGTGCACCGGGGTCTGCACACCCTCGCCAACGAGACGACGGACCTCTACGAGGGCGCGCGGACGACGGCGGCGCGGCTGCTGAATGCGAAATCGGTCGACGAGATCATCTTCACCAAGGGCGCGACGGAGGGGATCAATCTCGTCGCCGCAAGCCTTGGCCTTACCCTGCAGGCGGGGGACGAGATCATCGTCTCCGAGCTTGAGCACCACGCCAACATCATCCCCTGGCATTTCCTTCGGGAGCGCAAGGGCGTCGTCCTGCGCTTCGTTCCCGTCACGGACGAGGGCGGCCTTGATCTTGACGCCTATGAGCGGCTGATCGGGCCGAAGACGAAGATCGTGGCGCTCACGCACATGTCCAACGTGACCGGCGCGGTGTCGGACGTCGCCCGCATCGTCGCCGCCGCGCGGTCGGTCGGCGCCAGGGTGCTGCTCGACGGGTGTCAGGCGGTGGTGCACAGCAAGGTCGATGTGCAGGCGCTGGACGTCGATTTCTACGTCTTCTCCGGCCACAAGCTGTTCGG
>CAIUZX010000529.1 GCA_903903715.1 uncultured Caulobacterales bacterium | reverse complement strand
TTGTAGAAGGCGTCTGGCTGACCGGCGGCGAAGAACACCGCGTCGCCGACCTTCAGGTTCATCTGCTGACGGAGGGCTTCGGTCCGTTCCGGGCCAAGGTTCTTGGCGACGGGCCCCGCGCCGCCCTCCTCGCCTTCCCGCCAGAAGATGTAGGCGAGGCCGGGCTGACCTTCGCCCTTGGCCCAGTCGTTCATCCGATCACAGAAAGCCCGCGATCCGCCTCCCGGCGCCGGGATGGCCCAGACCTCCGCCTTCGGAGCGTCGAGGATACGCGCGAAGACACCGAAGCCGCCGCCGCGGAAATGTGTCGAAACGTCCTGCATCTCGATCGGGTTGCGCAGGTCCGGCTTGTCCGAGCCGTACTTGCGGATCGAGGTGCGATAGGGAATGCGCGGAAACGGGCCTTCGGTCACCCGCCGGCCGTTCGCGAACTCTTCAAACACGCCGCGCATGACAGGCTCGATGGCCGAAAACACGTCTTCCTGGGTGACGAAACTCATCTCCATATCGAGCTGGTAGAACTCGCCCGGCGAGCGGTCGGCGCGGGCGTCCTCGTCGCGGAAGCAGGGCGCGATCTGGAAGTAGCGGTCAAAACCCGACACCATCAGAAGCTGCTTGAACTGCTGCGGCGCCTGCGGGAGGGCGTAGAACTCCCCGGGGTACAATCGCGACGGCACGAGGAAGTCGCGCGCGCCTTCCGGCGACGAGGCGGTCAGGATCGGGGTCTGAAACTCCGTGAACCCCTGGGCGATCATCCGCTGGCGGAGGGAGGCGATGACCTTAGAGCGCAGGACAATGTTCTTGTGCAGACTGTCGCGGCGCAGATCGAGGAACCGGTACTTCAGGCGAAGGTCTTCCGGATAATCGGGCTCGCCGAACACCGGCACGGGTAGCTCCGCCGCCGGAGACAGGACTTCGAGGGCGGTGACACGGATCTCGATCTCGCCGGTCGAAAGGTTCGGGTTGACCGCCTCGGGCGCGCGGGCCAGCACCTCGCCGTCCACGCGGATCACGCTCTCGGCCCGCGCCCGCTCAGCGGCGGCGAAGCCCGGCTGCTCCGGCGACAGCACGATCTGAGTCAAGCCATAGTGATCGCGCAGATCGATAAAGAGCAGACCCCCGTGGTCGCGCTTGCGGTGGATCCAGCCGGACAGTCTGACGGGCTTTCCCGCGTCGCCCAGGCGGAGCGCGCCGCAGGTGTGGGTGCGATAGGCGTGCATGTTCATAACTCTCAACGCCCGCGACGCGGCGGGACCGACTTTAGGGGATTGGGGCGGACAGGCCATGCGAGGGGGCGAATGTCAAGAAGGACCCCGGCCGTTCGGGTTCGGATGATGTTCAAGACTTGCCCACAGGGCTTGCGCGTAAAATGGGCCGTATGTCGACAGATCGTCCCCACTCAGGGCCGTCAGCCGCATCGACGACTAAAGAAGATACGACTATGCTTCAATTTATCGCGTCAAGGCGCAGTCGGGAGAACGAAATTGGGTGCGCAGCTTCGTCTGAAGCTGGAACGTCCGCGGGCATATCGTCCCGAAGACTTCGTGCCGTCCGACGCCAACGCGGACGCCCTGGAGGCGATCGCCCGCTGGCCGAAGTGGCACGGAGGGGCTCTGGCGCTGGTCGGACCCGCGGGCTCCGGCAAGACTCACCTCGCAAGAATCTGGGCGGAGCGGACCGGCGCCGTGCAACTCACAGGCGGTGATGAGGGCCCAGTGTTCGACGCGGCGGCGGCGGCGACCCCGGTGCTGGTCGAGGACGCCGACCGGCTGGATCATGACGAGGCGCTGTTCCACCTGATCAACCTTGCAGCGCGAAGCGGCGGCGGCCTGTTGCTCACCGCTCGCACCCTGCCCGCGACCTGGACCACCGCCCTGCCAGACCTCAAATCCCGGCTAAACGCCTTGTCGGTGGCGCAGACCGCCCCCCCGGACGATGCAGTGTTGACCGGGGTCCTGCGCAACCTGTTCCGCGAGCGCAACATCCGGGCGTCGGATGAACTGCTGGCCTATCTCGTGCGCCGGATTGACCGGTCCGTGCCCGAGGCGCAGCGCACCGTCGCACGCCTCGACGAAGCCGCCGACCTGGAGGGTCGCCCGGTCACCCGGTCCCTCGCCAAGCAGGTGCTGGATCTCGACGCCACAAGCGAGGACGTCGTCTGCGACGGCTGAGCGCGTCCGGCGATCGGCGCCAGGCCTTCGTCATAAGCGAACCCTTCAGCAAAATATGACAAGACTGAGCTTGCGGGGACGGGCAAGCCGGGTGAAATGTCGCACATGACCGAGACTGCGCCGATCCAGAACGTTCCCCAGACAGCCCCTGCCCCGCTTGCGCCGCCGATCCTGAGCCTTGACGAGGCGCAGATGCAGTCGCCCGAACGCTTCTTCAACCGGGAAGTTTCCTGGCTCGCGTTCAACCAGCGGGTCCTGGAAGAAGCGCAGAACCCCCGCCACCCGCTGCTGGAGCGGCTGCGGTACATCTCCATCTCGGCCAACAATCTCGACGAATTCTACATGGTCCGCGTCGCCGGCCTGAAGGGACAGGTGCGCGAAGGCGTGCGGGTGCTCAGCCAGGATGGTCTGTCCCCCAACGAGCAGCTCGACCGACTGAACGCGGGCGCGGCGACCTTGATGAAGGCGCAGCAGGAGCGCTGGCGGGAGCTGCGGATCGAACTGCAGAGCGCGGGCATCAAGGTGCTGTCCTCCGAGGATGTGGATTCGACCGACCGCGCGGCCTTGTCCGAAGTGTTCCAGTCGCAGGTGTTTCCCGTGCTGACGCCGATGGCGATTGACCCGGCGCACCCCTTCCCGTTCATCCCCAACCTTGCCTTTTCGCTGGCGCTGAAACTGCGGCGTCGCCTCGACGGCCGCACGCTCTACGCTCTTGTGCCCGTGCCCCAGCAGGTGCGGCGCTTCTGGCGGCTGCCGCCCCGCAAGGGTCGCGGCGGCAAGGTCGAACACCGCTATCTCACGCTGGAGGGCATGCTGGTCATGTTCTTCGACCACCTGTTCCCCGGATGCGACATCGAGGCGCAGGGCCTGTTCCGCCTGCTCCGCGATTCGGACGTGGAAGTCGAAGAAGAGGCCGAAGATCTGGTGCGCGAGTTCGAGGCGCTTTTGCGCCAGCGCCGCCTTGGCTCCGTCGTCAACGTGACCTTCGACAACGCCATGAACTCCGAGCTGCGGGACTTCATCATCCGCAACCTGCACGCCGAGCCGGACGATGTGGTGGTGATCGACGGCGACGGCATGCTGGGCATGGCGCAGCTCAGCCAGCTGATCCCGCCCGACCGGGCGGACCTCAAGTTCAAGCCTTTCGAGCCCCGCTACCCCGAGCGCATTCGCGAGCACGGCGGCGACTGCTTCGCCGCGATCCGCGAGAAGGACATCTTAGTCCACCACCCGTTCGAGAGCTTTGACGTGGTGGTGCAGTTCCTGCGGCAGGCCGCTGCCGACCCCGACGTGCTGGCGATCAAGCAGACCCTCTACCGGACGAGCGAGAACAGCCCCATCGTCGCAGCCCTGATCGAAGCCGCCGACCGGGGCAAGAACGTCACCGCGCTGGTCGAGCTGAAGGCCCGCTTCGACGAGGCGGCCAACCTCAAATGGGCGAGAGATCTCGAGCGCGCGGGCGTCCACGTCGTGTTCGGCTTCGTCGAGTACAAGACTCACGCCAAGCTCTCGATGGTCGTGCGGCGCGAGGGCGACGGCCTGCGCACCTACTGCCACTTCGGGACCGGCAACTATCACCCGATCACGGCGAGAGTTTATACTGACCTCTCCCTCTTCACTTGCGCGCCGGCGTTTGGCCGCGATGTGTCGAAGATCTTCAACTACATCACCGGCTACGCCCTGCCCGAGCAGCTGGAACGCCTGTCCTTCTCGCCGATCACGCTGAAGTCCACGCTGATCAGCCTGATCGAGCAGGAGATCGCCAACGCCAAGCATGGCAAGCCCGCGGCGATCTGGGCCAAGCTGAACGCGCTGGTGGATCCCGTCGTCATCGACAGCCTCTATCGGGCCAGCCAGGCGGGGGTGCAGATCGACCTCGTGGTCCGCGGGATCTGCTGCCTGAAACCCGGCGTCGTGGGCCTGTCCGAGAACATCCGGGTCAAGAGCATCGTCGGCCGGTTCCTCGAACACTCGCGGATCATCGCCTTCGCCAACGGGCACGCCCTGCCGAGCCCGAATGCGCGCTTGTTCATCTCGTCCGCGGACTGGATGCCGCGAAATCTCGACCGACGGGTGGAGAGTCTGGTGCCGATCGAGAACCCCACGGTCCACCAGCAGATCCTGAACCAGATCATGGTCGCCAATCTCAATGACGAGGCGCAGAGCTGGTATCTCGAATCGGACGGAAGCTATAAACGGTTCAGCGCGCGTTCCGTGCGCAAGCCTTTTTCGGCGCATGACTATTTCATGACAAACCCAAGCCTCTCCGGCCGCGGTCGCGGCGTAAAACAGCTGCCGCGCGCGTTCGATCATGTGGGACCGCGTAGATAACCGCGCCCGGGCCCGCGACGTCGCTGTCATCGACGTCGGCTCCAATTCGGTGCGCTTGGTTCTGTATCGTGTCGAGGGGCGCGCGATCTGGACCCTGTTCAACGAAAAGGTGCTCGCGGGGTTAGGCCGGGATCTCGCCAGAACCGGACGACTGGAGCCTGAAGGCGTCACCAGGGCCGTGTCCGCACTCAAGCGGTTTCGCGCGGTACTGGACGCCGCCAAGCCGTCCGAGCTGTTCACCGCCGCCACCGCCGCCGTGCGGGAAGCCTCCGATGGTGCGGACTTCATCGAACAGGTGCGTCGGGAGACGGGGCTTGCCATACGCGTGCTGTCCGGCGTCGAGGAAGCCCACTACGCGGCCATGGGCGTCGCAGCCGGGGCTGTTGATCCGCAAGGGGTCGTCGGCGATCTCGGCGGCTCGAGCCTGGAGCTCACCCGGCTGGTGGACGGACAGGCGCGTGACGGGGTGACACTGCCCCTCGGCCCCTTCTCCCTCGGCGCGCCGGATCCGTTGAACATCCCGGAGATCCAGGCCGTCTGCCGCGCCAAGTTCGAGACCCTGAAGACCCGCTTCCGCACCGACGCGTTTTTCGCGGTGGGCGGCGCCTGGCGCAACATGGCGCTCGTGCACATGGCTGTGACCGACTATCCGCTTCAGATCGTGCACCAGTTCGAGGCGCCCGCGCGGGACATGCTCGACACGGCGCGTTTCGTCGCCCGCCAGTCGAAGGGCTCGCTGGAGCGTATTCCCGGCGTCTCAAAGAAACGGGTGGAGACGATGCCCTACGCCGCCGTGGTGCTGGAGCAGTTGATCGAGGCGTTTGACGTCCGCACCGTCTCCATGTCCGCCTACGGGGTGCGCGAGGGGCTGCTGTTCGACTCCATGCCGCCGGATGTCCGCATTCTCGACCCGCTGATCGAGGGCTGCGACTGGCTCGGCGCCCGGCACGGCATTTCCGAGCGTCTGGGCGCTGCGTTGGCCGACTGGCTGACGCCCCTGTGGTCGGGCCTGGAGCCGGTGTTCGAGGACGAGCGCGAACGTACGCTCCTCGCAGCGGCGTGCCGGCTCTGCGATCTCGGCGCGCGGCTGCACCCGGATCACCGGGCCGACCTCGCCTTCGATCAGGTGCTGCGCGCGCCGATTGCGGGGCAGAACCACGCCGAGCGCGCCTTCATCGCCGCCGCGGTCTTCGCCCGCTACACCTCCCAGTCCGCGACGCGGGAGGGCAGCGGCATTGCGCGGATCCTCGCCCCCGATCGGCTCCGGCGCGCCCGGGCGCTGGGGGCGGCGATGCGGCTGGGGTGTGACCTCTCCGGGCGCAGTCCCGAGCTCCTGCAGACCGCGTCTCTTTCCCTGGGTCCGGACGGTGTCCGCCTGTCTGTCCACGCGGACAAGGCCGATCTCGTGCTCGGCGAGCAGACCCGCAAACGCCTGCAAAACCTGGCGGACGTGCTGGAACAGCCCTACGCCATCGACGCCAAGGGCGCC
>CAIUZX010000528.1 GCA_903903715.1 uncultured Caulobacterales bacterium | reverse complement strand
GAGATCAAGGACGCAAGCGCCAGCGTCGCGAAGGCGGCGCCGACGGCCACGGCCGAAAGGCGCATAGGGTCCGGTCCCTCAGCGAGCGGCATCATGACAGCTGTTGCTGCATAGAAACCGCACGCGAGCAGGGGACCGCCTCCACGGCCAAAGGCCAGGGAGAGCTCTCTTGCGAAAAGTGCGCGCAGGGCGTTCACGACGCCCGGTCCAGTCGGAGCGTCTGGCCTGCGAGGGGGAGTGCGTCGTGAACGGCTGCCACGATCATGCCGCCTTCCTTCAGGTGACGATCCATGATCGCTGCGAGCTGATCTCTGCTCGATGTGTCGAGAGGGGCCATCGGCTCATCGAGGAGCCAGAGGCGCCTCGGGGCTGCGATGAGCCGGGCGAGCGCGAGCCGGCGTCTCTGGCCTGCTGACAGCTTTCTCACGTCCAGATCCAGCAATGCCTTGAGCGAGAGCGCGTCTACGGCCGTCTCCAAGCCTGTTGTTCCCCCGAACCATCGCGACCAGAACCCGAGTTCCTGGCGGACCGTTCGGGCGGACTTCAATCCGTCCTGGTGCGCTAGGAGATGAATCTGTTCGGCTCTGACTGTTTCCGGATCAAGGACACCTGCGCCTGACAAGAAGTTGATCTCACCGCGGTCCGGCACGATCAGGCCGGCGATTGCACGAATTAGGCTGGTCTTGCCGACGCCATTGGCCCCGGTAACGGAAACAAGCTCCCCGGCGGAGAGGTTGAGATTGACCTCCGCCACCAGTCGCCGTGCGCCTCGAGACAGGGCCACAGCGTCAAGTTTCATACCCGTCAATCGACTTGCGTTTTCGGTCATGGACGAGAAAGGTTCACGGGTCTATTAAGCCTCTCGTCTGCGCGGGACAAACGCGGCGCGCGACCGGACGCTGTGTGTCCGATCGGTCTGCGCGCGATCCCGCCCCTCCGACAAGGGCCCCGGACTTCCGGGCGAGCGGCGGACAAATCGAAGGAGATGACGCATCATGCCGTCCATTGACAGCCTCAAAACTCGCCGCGAACTGACCGTTGGCGATCAGACATATGTCTATTACAGCCTTCCGGCCGCAGAGGAAGCAGGACTTTCGGGGGTCTCGCGACTGCCGAAGTCTCTCAAGGTTCTCCTCGAAAATCTCCTGCGCAACGAAGACGGCGCCTCGGTTGACGTGAACGATCTTCGCGCAGTCGCAGCGTTCATCGAAAACAAGGGCCGCGCCGAGCACGAGATCGCCTTCCGCCCGGCCCGGGTGCTGATGCAGGACTTTACCGGTGTTCCGGCGGTGGTAGATCTTGCGGCGATGCGCGACGCCATGACGGCGCTGGGCGCGGATCCGTCCAAGATCAACCCGCTAAACCCCGTCGATCTGGTGATTGACCACTCGGTCATGGTCGACAATTTCGGGACGGCCAGCGCCTTTGGCAGCAACGTGGCTAGGGAATACGAGCGTAACGGCGAGCGGTATCGCTTCCTGCGTTGGGGCTCATCGGCGTTCGCCAACTTCCGCGTCGTCCCGCCGGGAACGGGCATCTGCCACCAGGTGAACCTCGAATACCTCGCCCAGACGGTCTGGTCGGCGACTGAAGGCGGGGAGCATGTCGCCTACCCCGATACCGTTGTCGGCACCGACAGCCACACGACCATGGTCAACGGTCTATCCGTGCTGGGTTGGGGCGTCGGTGGAATTGAGGCGGAAGCAGCCATGCTCGGCCAGCCGATTCCGATGCTGATTCCCGAAGTGATCGGCTTCTACCTTTCTGGCCAGATGCCTGAAGGCGCGACGGCCACGGACCTCGTCCTGACCGTGACGCAGATGCTGCGCAAGAAGGGCGTAGTCGGCAAGTTCGTCGAATTTTTTGGCCCGGGCCTCGGTGCGTTGACCCTGGAAGATCAGGCGACGATCGCCAACATGGCGCCAGAATACGGCGCGACCTGCGGCTTCTTCCCGATAAGCCCCGCGACGATCAACTATCTGCGGGAAACCGGCCGCACCCCGGAGCGCGTGGCTCTGGTGGAGGCGTATGCGAAGGCGCAAGGCCTTTGGGCCGACGAAGGTTCCGAAGAGCCAGTGTTCTCAGATCGACTGGAACTTGACCTCGGAACCGTGCAATCCTCCCTCGCCGGGCCCAAGCGCCCGCAGGATCGAGTGGCTCTCGCTGAGGCCGCGCCGGCCTTCATGTCGGCCCTGTCAGGTGATTTCGGCAAGGCCGGCAAGGAAGCGGAGCGGATCGAGGTCAAAACCGAAGCCGGAGCGCCGGCGGGTTATGATCTTGGCCACGGTGACGTGGTGATTGCGGCGATCACGTCCTGCACCAACACTTCCAATCCATCCGTACTCATTGCGGCGGGTCTTGTCGCCCGCAAGGCCCGCGCCCGCGGGCTGACCGTGAAGCCCTGGGTGAAGACGTCCCTGGCGCCTGGGTCTCAAGTCGTTACGGACTATCTGACAAATTCAGGCCTTCAGGCGGATCTCGATGCGCTGGGCTTCAATCTTGTGGGTTACGGCTGCACGACCTGTATCGGAAACTCTGGTCCCCTGCCGGCCCCGATCACGACCGCCATCAATGAAGGCGATCTTGTCGCTGCGGCGGTCCTGTCGGGCAACAGAAACTTTGAAGGCCGGGTGAACCCAGACGTTCGAGCCAACTATCTCGCGTCGCCGCCTTTGGTCGTCGCTTATGCGCTCGCCGGCACCCTGCAAAAGGATCTGATGAGCGAGGCGGTCGGAACTGGCTCCGACGGACAACCGGTCTATTTGCGCGACATCTGGCCGACAAACCAGGAAATCGCCGACATCCAGCGCGCATCGGTGACGAACGCCTTGTTTGCGAGCCGCTATGCGGATGTGTTCAAAGGCGACGCCAATTGGCAGTCGATCAAGATCGAAGGCGGTCAGACCTACGCCTGGGAGGGCGAGTCCACCTACGTTCAGAACCCTCCCTATTTTGAAGGCATCTCGATGACGCCGGCCCCGGTCGTCGACATCAAGGAGGCTCGCGTCCTGGCGGTCTTCGGCGACTCGATCACGACTGACCACATCTCTCCAGCGGGCAATATCCGCAAGGCCTCCCCGGCCGGGGAGTACCTGATCGGGCACGGCGTCGATGTGGCGGACTTCAACGGTTACGGCGCGCGCCGCGGCAATCATGAAGTGATGATGCGTGGGACCTTCGCCAACATCCGCATTCGCAACAAGATCACACCTGACATTGAAGGCGGCGTGACCAAGCACTTCCCTTCCGAGCAGGTCATGTCGATCTACGACGCCGCCATGCGTTATCAGTCGGAAGGCCGCCCTTTGATCGTGTTCGCGGGCAAGGAATACGGCACCGGCTCGTCGCGCGACTGGGCGGCGAAGGGCACCAAGCTTCTGGGTGTCCGCGCGGTGATCGCCGAGAGCTTTGAGCGAATCCATCGTTCGAACCTCGTCGGCATGGGCGTGCTGCCGCTTCAGTTCATCGAGGAGGGCTGGCAGCGCCTCGGCCTGACCGGCGAAGAGATCGTCTCCATTCGGGGTCTTACCGAGATCACCCCCCGGAAGACGTTGTACGTGGAGCTTTATCGCCCCTCTGATGGACGGACCGCGCGCTTCCCAGTGCGTTGCCGGATCGATACGCAGACGGAACTTGAGTATTTCCGGTCAGGCGGCGTGATGCCTTATGTGTTGCGTAACCTGGCCCGGGATGTGGAGGCGGCGGAGTAGCGCCCCCGACATTAAGGACGTAGAGTCATCTGAAAGTGCGCGTCGGTTGCTGCATTCGCGACCGGCGCGTACTCACGCAGAGGTGAGGCGAAGAGTGGTCGGATCCTGGTTTATGAATGGTCCTATGTGGAACTTTCGCCAGGTTGCTCGGGCCGCGTGCGCCGTGTTGAGTCTTTCTGTTGTAGGCGCTTTCGGGGCTGGTGAAGCCAAGACCCGAAGCGCGTCCGCTCACCCACACGTGGTGGAGCTGTTCACCGCGCAGGGGTGCACCGGCTGTGCAGAGGCTGATCAGGCCGTAAAATCGCTGATCGGTCGACGAGGACTTGTCGTCCTGACGTTTCCTGTCGACTATTGGGATTATCTCGGCTGGAAGGACACTTTCGCGCGACCGGAATTCACCCAGAGACAAGCGGCCTACAAGAGCCGGTTTCGCTTGAGGGAGACCTACTCGCCTCAGGTCGTAATCGATGGGCGAACCGAAGGCCCAGGCGTAGACGGCGCGCGGATTGAGGGCTTGACGAAGGTGCCTTTCCTGAATCGAGCTCGGGTCGTGGTGGGTCGACATGCCGTCCGGATTGCTGGTCGTTCTCCTGCTTCAGGCGCAGATGTTTGGCTCGTCAGATATGATCCGCAGGATCAGCCGGTCCAGGTCACGTCTGGCGAAAATCGGGGCAAGACCCTTCCGCAGCAAAATATCGTCCACCATCTGACCAAACTTGGAAAATGGCGCGGCGGGACTAGGACGTACGACTTGCCGAACGACTCTGACGCCGGCTTGAAAACGGTCATTCTTGTCCAGGCGCCGCGTGGCGGCGAGATTCTCGGCCTCGGCCAAGGCTGACCTCGACCCGCATTCCCGCGGCGAAATCTGCGATCTGAAGGAGGGTGTCGGTTGGCCCTTCGCTCCGATCCGGCGGGCTGGGGGGGGGCTATTCAGGGTCCGAAGCGGCGCGTTCGACCAACCGACCCTGACTTTATCGCCCGACGATGCGGCGCAGGCGAGACCGGATTGCGGCGATTTGGTGGAGTCTTGTGTCCGAAGCTGAGGGATTGAGGCGGGGCTGGCTCATTCGATGAATGACCTCTTCCGCTGCGCGATCGGTTTCGTTGAGCGGGGGATAGGTCCAGCTTTCAAGGGCGCCCGTGAATGGGCGGGTGACGCCATGCGCCGCAAGATCCTCGTGGAACCGCCGACGCCTTGCCTGACCGCCTTCCATGGGGAGGAGATACACAGGCGCGCCGGAAGCGGCCGCCTCTGCAGGCATATTGGCGGAATCCTCCGTGACCAGAATCACGTCGGCGGCGCCCAGGAATGCAAAATAGGGGTTCGGGCCCTTGTCATTCCAGATGACGCCGGGCAGGTGAGACAGGCGATCGGTCAGAAGTTTTCGGGCGTCGTCCGGCGTCCGACGGGAAAAAGTCAACATCAAAGACCCGCCGGACCGGGTAACCGCGCCCTCGATGTCATCGGCCAGGCGCTTCGAATGCGACAGGCTCATACGGTAAGCCTTCGCCACTCCCCCGATCAGCACGGCGACCCTTGGGTGCGGGAGCGCGTCGATTTCCGCTCCGAACGCCGAAGCCGCTTCCTGGAGCCGGCTTGTGATCACGCGATGTGCGGCGCCGATGATCGGGAAAACGTTTGGGCCCTCTAGCCCATCGTGCCGCGGGGGAATCACGAGATCGAAGAGACGCGGGTCGCGAACAGGGTCTTGCAACTGAACGACAAACGTCTGGTGATTGGACCAGCGACGAACGCCGATCGACAAGGGGATCGATGCGCGCCCGTTTCCGATCCAGAGGTCGGGCCACGGCGGAGTGAGGTCGTCTGCGCCAACGTCAAGCAATCGCGGCCAAGCAGGCATGAGCCGCGAGGGTACGCGCCTCATCCAGCGAGGCCAGACTAATCTTTTGACGAAGATGCGAGCGTCGGTCTTCCTGGCGACCGCCTCCGCCAGACCCAGGGCCTGATTTTCAATGCCCGCTCGCCCATCGCTGACCACCCAGATATGGAGGGGGGGCGAGGTCCTAGGGGAATGGGCGTTGGTCGTCAGATCCACTCGACCTTGAGAATTTCGTAAGCCTTGACGCCAGCCGGTGTCTGGACTTCGAAGACGTCGCCGCTGGTCTTGCCGATCATGCCCCGGGCGAGCGGTGACGTAAGGGACAACCGCCCTTTTTTCACGTCAGCCTCGTGTTCCCCGACAACCTGATAGCGCGCCTGTTCTTCCGTATCCTCATCAAGCACAGTCACGGTGGCGCCGAACTTGACCTGCGCTCCTGAGAGCTTGGACACGTCGATCACCTGGGCGCGACTGATCTTGTCTTCGATCTCGGCGATACGGCCTTCGATCCAGCCCTGTCGCTCCTTCGCAGCGTGATATTCAGCGTTTTCCGAAAGATCTCCGTGGCTTCGAGCCTCAGCGATCGCGGCGATGACGGCGGGACGTTCCGCCGACTTCAAACGCCTCAATTCTTCGTCGAGAGCCTTGTAGCCCTCGTCGGTCATAGGCACTTTTTCCATTGGGGACAGTGAGCTCAAGTCGCCCTGGGGGAATTCAGAAATGAGAGGCCGACTGCGGGCGCGAACAACCGGCGGAGGACAATAGGAAAATCCTGTGTGCAGTGCAAGAAGGTTCGGTCGAGAACAGTCATTTCACTGGTTTCGGAGATTGTCGACTTCAGTCGGTTCACCGGTTAAGCGAAAGATGTGACGCCATTGACCGCCCCTCCGCCGCTCAAGATTCTGCTTGCTCCGGACGCTGGACCCAACGTGGGCGGCGGGCATGTGATGCGAAGCCTGACACTCGCCTGGGCGCTGGTGCGTCGCGGCGCCGCCTGCCGGTTTGTCGTAACGGCTCCGGGCGAGGACCTGCTCACACGCTTTGCCGGAACGGCGTTCGAGGTCGTTCGCATTTCGTCACAGGCAGCGTTGCCCACCGCCGTGGCCCAATACAGGCCTGACGGACTCGTGCTCGACAACTACGGGCTCGATTTCGCGTTCG
>CAIUZX010000527.1 GCA_903903715.1 uncultured Caulobacterales bacterium | reverse complement strand
GTGTAGCACGGCTGCGCCGACGGGCAAGCGCCCGGCGGGCGTCCTTCCTTTCTCGCGCCTCTGGAGCCACAGCATGCTGCGATCATCCATCTCGTCCGGCTCGACCTTCGAGACCCTGGCAGGCTATTCCCGCGCCGCGGTGGTGGAGTTCGACTCCTACGCCGAGGTGTTTGTGTCGGGCTGTACGGGCTTCGATTATACGGCGATGACCATTTCCGACGACGTGGTCGAGCAGACCCGCCAGTGCTTTCGCAACATCGAGGCGGCGCTGGAAAAGGCGGGCGGCGATCTCAGCCACATGGTGCGGGTCCGCTATTATCTGACCAACGGCGCGGACTTCGAGCCGCTGGCGCCCATCTTCGGCGAGTACTGCGCCAAGGCCAGACCCGCCGCGACGGCGCTGGTCTGCGGCCTGGTCGATGCGCGGATGAAGATCGAGATCGAGGTCGACGCCCGCGTGCCCCGCGGCTGATCTGGCTCAGCGCTCCCTCGCACACGGGTCGACCGTGTCCGGCAGCATCTGCGGTCGGCGCCGGTAGGCGTCGTGGAGTTGGTGCAGCAGGTATGTCCGGGTGTTGACCTGCCGAGATCCGCAATAGGTTGCGATATTCACCAGACAGACCTTCACCGGCTGGCCGAGCTTCAGCGGATAGAGCCGGTAGTTCTCCTGATAATAGTGAAGCGTCAGGCCGTTGGTCAGTTCCACGCGCCGGTCCGGCGGGACGGGCATGTTTACGGAGGCCACGCGCGTGTCGCGGCATTCTCCCAGCCTGAAGGCGGGCGGGGCGGGCGGCGCAGGCGCGGCGCTCACCGCCATTGGCCCACACAGGGCGCAAACGAGGGTGAGGGATGACAGCGCAAGTCTTGCGTGTGAGTCGGGCATGACCGGACCTCGCATCAAATCCAAAAGGCGAGTTTGAATATACAAAATACGGCTTTAAATTGTATTTAAGATCATCGAGGTTCGGCCGTGCAGTGCACAAACGTTTCCTCTCGCCAGTCGTGGAAAAGCCGGTAAGGTCGTATCGGTCGGGCTCAGGCATTAAGGACGGAGAACCGCTGGATGATCGTCGTTACAACCAATGATGCGCCAGGATATCGCATCGTCCGGAATGTTGGACTGGTGCGGGGCGTGACGGTTCGGTCGCGTAGCGTGATCGGCAACTTCGCCGCCGGCATTCAGTCGATCTTCGGCGGCAATATCACCATCTATACGCGGCTCGCCGAGCACGCGCGGGCGGAGGCCTATGACCTCCTCGTCGCGCACGCCGCGCAGATGGGGGCGAACGGCGTGCTGGCCATGCGCTATGACGCCAACGAGATCATGGAGGGCATCACCGAGGTCCTCGCCTATGGCACCGCAGTCGTGCTGGAGCCGCTGTGACCAGTTGGGATCCCGGCCTCTATAATCGCTTCAAGTCCTATCGTGATCGGCCGGCGATTGATCTGATCGTACAGATTCCGTCACACCGGTCATTCTCGCGGATCGTGGACCTCGGCTGCGGAACTGGCGAGCAGGCGGCGGTGCTGTGTTCGCGACACCCGACGGCGCAGGTGACGGGGCTCGACTCCAGCCCGCAGATGCTGGAGCGGGCGATGGCGCGGACCGTGCCAGTGGAGTGGGTGCTCGGCGACATCGCGGGCTACGCTCCGGACCCTGCGCCGGATCTCATCTTCACCAACGCCGCGCTGCAGTGGCTGCCAGATCATGAGCATCTGTTGCCGCGCCTAGTTCGCATGTTGCCCGAAGGCGGCGTGTTCGCCTGCCAGATGCCGCTGAGCCACTCCGAACCCTGGCACGTGGCCTTGCGGGCGACGGCTGCCGACGGGCCCTGGGCGGACCGGCTGATGGACGCGCGGGGCCTGACGCCGCTGCTTTCGGCCGAGGCCTACTATCGCCTGCTCGCGCCGCTGGCGGAGGTCGATATCTGGAGCACGACCTACGCGCACGTGCTGGAAGGCGATGATCCTATCGTCGACTGGATGCGCGGCACGGGCCTGCGCCCGTACCTCGATCTGTTGCCAGAGCCAGAGATGCGCGAGGCGTTCCTCGCGGCCTATCGGGAGCGGCTCAAGCCCCACTTCCCGGTCGAGCCGGACGGCGTGACGCTGTTTTCGTTCCCCCGTCTGTTCATTCTGGCCCAAAGGCTCTGACGGCTTCGACGATCGGCGACATGTCGCCCAGCATCGGGTCATCCGCGTCCGGCCCGCGTCTAAGGCGGGTCAGAGGCCGGTCGAGGCGTTCCAGCGCCGCCTTCGTCGCCTGATAGCCCGCCGAGACCGCCGGCTCGAAGGCGCGCCAGTCGCGCAGCTCCACCCCGTCGATCTTGGGCGCGATCAGAAGATCGCACGCGGCGTGCGCCATGGTGGTTTCCCGCGCCGTGGGCGCCGTGGCCGCGCGGATCAGGATCGAGACGATGGGCGGCCCGTGTCGCCACTCGCCGGACAGAACCCAGCGGGTGAAGGACGGCGGGCGGGCGATGTCGGCGGCGTTGAGGCCCTCCGCCATGGCGACGTCGACCCCCACGACCGTTCCCCGGTGCCAGTTGCGCATCAGGTCCGTCGGCAGGTTGCACATGACCGCGCCGTCCACCAGCACATCCTGGCCCATCACCACCGGCGGCAGGATGCCCGGCAGGGCGACAGAGGCCCGCAAAGCCTTCCGCACCTTTCCGCGGTGGTGAGTGAAGGTCTGGGCCGTGGTCAGGTTGGATGAGGTGCAGAAGAACGGCAGCCACAGGTCCGGGATCTCCAGATCGCCGAAATGTTCGCGCAGCCTCTGCTTCACGGTCAGGCCGCGGGTCATCGCCACCATCGGGAAGGTGAGGTCGCCCAGGGGGTTGGAGGTGACGAACGCCGCTGTCACCCGCTCGGTGATCTCCTGGTCATCCCAGCCCGCGGCGTAGCCGGCGGCGATCACCGCGCCCATGGAAGCGCCGGCGATGAAGTCCACCGGATGGCCCGCTTCCCGGAAGGCCCGGATGACGCCGACATGGGCGTAGGCCCGCGCGCCTCCGCCGGACAGGGCGAGGCCGACCGAAGTTCCGGACACCACCCGCGCGATGCGCTGGATATCCCGCGGCGACCTGCGGACGTGGAAGTGTCGCTCGGCGCGGACACAGTCGATCCAGGCGTCCGACCCGGTCGGGCGGACCGCGTCCGTCGGCTGTATGAGGATAAGGTCGGTCTGGCGATGCAGTTGCGCCGCCGTCAGCGCAACGACGGGGGACGTGCGGGGCGACGACGTGTCCGCCCGGGCGATCAACATCAGGCGATCGACTTGACGAACGCACTGGTGCGCCCAGTCCTGCTCCTGATGGTCGGCGGCCATCAGCACCACTTCGTGGTCCCGTTCAATCCGCGAGAACCATTCCGGAGTCTGGTGCGCGCCTTCCGATCCGATCACGGCGATGGTGATCCCGAGCTCCGAGACCGCCTGCGCGACCTCCTGGGCGAAGCCCCGCGCGTCGACGCCCTGCGAGACGCCGACGAAACCAAACACGGAGGGCCGACCGACGCCGCTGGCGCTGGGCGCCTGTCGCGCGCGCTGGATCATCAACCTCGCGAGTTCGGCCATCACATCGGGGCGGCGCCGCGCCTCCTCGAAGAAGTCATGACGGGACAGGGCCAGGATATCCGAATCCCGCAGGGCGGTGACCGTGGCCGAATGCGGCGTGCCGGCGATCAGCGACATCTCGCCGGCGGGCTCTCCGGGGGTGATGACACCCAGCAGGTGCGAGGGCTCGTCCGCCGTCTCGCGGTAGACGCCGAGGCGGCCTGAACGAACGAAATACAGGGTGTCTGCGGGTTGTCCGGAGCGGAACAGCGGCCGTCCGCCGGGCAGGGAAAAGCCGACAACGCTCTTCGCCGCCCTGGGGCCGACGAACAATCGCGACAACGCGCTTTCAGTTGACGCTCGTCCGGAACCTGTCATGAGCCCATGTTAGGCTTAAATTCCTAAGACGTCGTCGCCAGGATCGCACACGGATCGCAAAGCTGTGCTAAAGGCGGCATTTGGGGCAGGACGGACCGGTTATGCGGTTTGTTGCTGAGATGTTCGACGAGGGAAGCGTGAAGATGGTCACTACGCGGCCGGTTCTGGTGGTGTTTGCGGCGATGGTTCTGGGCGCGGGGGCGCTCAGCGGCTGTTCGCGTCGCGCGCATGATGAGGCGGACACCAAGCCCGCGCCGGCGCCTCACATTACGCCTCCGCCTGCTGAGCCGCCGACGAAGGTTGAGCCCGCGAACGCCGTCGCGGCCAACGCCGTCTCGAATATGTCGAGCGTCAATGACGGCGCGTTCAGCCCGGACTACGCTCCCACCCCTGCAGCCAACCCGCCGTCGAGCGGGGTCGCGCCGCAACGCTGATCCTGCAACGCCCTCGGCGCGCGGATCCTCATGTCGAAGGAGCTATCCCCCGTGTCTGAGCCCATCGCCTCCAAGTTCGCCGACGAACCGGATGAATCGACGGACAGCTCCGTCCGGCTCGAGGTCACGGTCGAGGGCGTCGCTGTGCTTCTGCTCAACCGGCCGGAGCGCAGGAACGCTTTCAACGCGCGGATGATCCTTGCGCTCACCGAGGCGCTTCAGTCCCTGGCGGGGGCGGAGGGCGTGCGCGTCGTGTTCATCCGCGGCGCCGGCCACGCCTTTTGCGGCGGCGCGGATCTCGACTGGATGCGCAGCGCCGCGAGCTGGACCGAAGCCGAAAACCGCGCCGACGCGCTGGAGCTGGCGCGCATGTTGCACGCCCTGCACCGCCTGCCGATGCTCACCGTCGCGCTGGTCGAAGGTCCGGCCTTTGGCGGCGGCGCGGGCCTGGTCTGCGCCTGCGACATGGCCGTGGCGACCTCGGACGCCGTGTTCGCCTTCTCCGAGACTCGCCTTGGCCTGACCCCCGCCACAATCAGCCCCTATGTCGTCGAGGCGATCGGGCCAAGACACGCCCGGCGGCTGTTCGCCCTGGCTGGACGGTTCGACGCCGCAGAGGCGCATCGGATCGGCATGGTCGACGAGGTGGTGGCGACGCCCGATGAACTCAATGCAAGACAGGAGGCGCTGGCCGCCGAAGCCCTGATCGCCGCCCCTGGCGCTGTCTCCGACGCGAAGACGCTCGTGCGGGACGTGACCGGCCGGGCGGTCGATCAGGCGTTGATGGAGGACACCGCCCGAAGGATCGCGGCGCGACGCGTATCGCCTGAAGGTCGCGAGGGGCTGGCGGCATTCTTTGACAAACGCAAAGCCTCGTGGATCAGTTGAGGGCCTAAAGTTTCAGGAGGTTGCGCGTGTCGCATGAACTCGACACCGCTGCGGCAGGTTCGCTCGGCGGTTTTTTAAGATGGCGACGCCGCAGCGGTCATGAGCTTCCTCCGGGCACGCCCTGCGCCAACTGCGCGACGCCTCTGGCCGGACCCTGGTGCCACCAGTGCGGCCAGCTCGGCGAAGACTTTCATCGTTCCGCGCTGAAGCTCGTCGCCGAAGCCTTCGAGGGGCTATTCCATTTCGACGGACGGTTATGGACGACCCTGCCGCGGCTGGTGCGCGATCCCGGCGGCCTGACCCGGGACTATCTCACCGGTCATCGCGCGCCGCAGATCCCGCCGCTGCGGATGTTTCTGGTCGTGCTGCTGGTGGTGTTCATGGTCGGCAGCCTGACGCCGAAGCATGTCCACCCGGTCAACCTAGCCTCCGTGAACTCCAAGGACGGCCAGACCAAGTCACTAAGCGAGCTCAATCCCGCGGAACGGGAGAAGATCAAGGCTGCGACGGCGAACGTCCACGTCAAGCTCGGCTCCGACAAGGACGATGTCGCCGCCACCAACTGGCTGCAGCAGAGACTGCAGCGCGCCATCGACGATCCGGAACGGTTCTACCTGGTGCTGGAAACCTGGGGGGAGCGGTTCGCCTTCCTGATGCTGCCGCTGTCCACCCTGTTGATGTCGATCGCCTTTTTCTGGCGGCGCGACGTGTTCATCTTCGACCACGTGATCTTCTCGCTGCACAGCCTGTGCTTCCTGGGCCTTCTGGTGTCGGTGTCGATGGCGGCGCCGTATGACCTCGGCCAGTTCGTCCTGCTCGCCGCGCCTGTGCATCTGTTCCTCCACCTGCGCGGCGTCTATCGGACCAGCGTCTTCGGCACGCTCGCGCGCATGGCGTTCCTTTTCGCCGGCTCTTTGATCGGGGTGGTGCTGATCATCCTCGGATTGGTGGCCGTCGGCCTCAACGCGATGGGCTGAAGGTCAGGCTGGTTCCGCGACGTCGAAGGCGCGGCTCAGACCGTCCATCAGGCTTGCAGGAGTGATGGGTTTGGGCACGTGGACGTCGCAGCCGGCGGCCAAAGCCTGCTCGGCATGGGCGGTCATCGCATTCGCGCTGACCATCACGATCGGGGTTCTCACCCGTCCGGTGCGGGCTTCGATCGCGCGGATCGCCCGGGTCGCCTCCAGTCCATCCATATTGGGCATCTGCATGTCCATCAGGATCAGGTCGAAGGCCTGGCGCTGATAGAGATCGACGGCCTCGACACCGTCCGTGGCTTCGAGGATTTCGAAACCGAAGGGCTCCAGGATCAGCTGGATCGTCCGGCGGTTGACGGGGTGATCCTCGGCCAGCAGGACCTTAAGCGCCGCGTCCGCCATCGGCCCGGGCGGGAGGGGCGCGGCCGGGGCGGGGGCGGGTTCGTCCTTGCCCACGCGGCGAAGCGGCAGGACCAGTTCGAACGCCGAGCCTACGCCCGGCTGGCCTGACGCCGAGATCGTGCCGCCCATGGCGTTCGCCAGCGCCTGGCTGATGGACAGCCCGAGCCCGGTGCCGCCGAAGCGCCGGGTGATCGAACCATCCGCCTGCTCGAACCTGCGGAACAGCTTGTCCGCCGTCGACCCGTCGAAGCCGATCCCGGTGTCCGTGACGCGGATCAAGACGGACGTGGAGGCCGACGGATCCGGCGGGGCCTCGGCGGCGACCTCCAGCGTGACGCTGCCCGACGTCGTGAACTTCACGGCATTGGAGATCAGATTGGTCACAATCTGGCGGATGCGAACGGCGTCGCCGACGAACAGGCCTTCGGCCGATCGGGCGAAGGACACCACGAAGTCCAGCGCCTTTTCGTCTGCGGCCGCCTTCATCACCTTCGCCGCCGCTTCAACGGATTGCTTCAGGTCGAAGGGCTCCTGATCGAGGTCGATGTGACCGGCTTCGATCTTGGACAGATCCAGGAGATCCGAGAGCAGGCGCTCCAGCGTTTCGCCCGACATGTTGATCAGGCTGATCATCTCCTGCTGGCGCGGATCGAGGTCCGTCCGCGCCATCGCGGCGGCGATGCCGACGATTCCATTCAGGGGCGTGCGGATCTCGTGGCTCATATTGGCCAGGAACTGGTCCTTGGCGAGGCTGGCCTGCTTGGCCTGATCGGCCAGTTCCTTCAGCCGGGTCTCGATGCCGACCTGCTCCGTAATGTCCTGCAGCGCGCCGAACAGGCAAGGTCGCGCGCCTTGCTCGTCGATCCGGCGGCCGATCACCCGGACCCAGATCTCCCGGCCCTTGGCGGTGCGGACGGGAAGCTCCAGCTTGATGGGGGCGTCGTGTGCGAGCGCAGCCTCGAAGCTTTCCGCCAGCGCCGGCCTGTAGTCCTCGCGGACAAATTGGAAGTCCGAGCTGGCGCTGATCTGAACGTTCTCGTCGACGTCATGGATCTTTCGGGTGATGCCGCTCCAGATGAAGCGGCGCTCGTGCGGCACATACATCCATCCGCCCACCTCGGCGATATCCGACACCATCTCCAGAAATTTCTGGCTGGCGACGGTCTCGGCCGTCGCGCGGGCGAGGGCGGTGGTGGTGCGGGCGAGGGCGTCGTCGCGCTGATAGAGGATCACGCCGTAGTACATCAGTCCGCTGCAGGTCACGACAATGGCGACAGACCCGAGGAGAACCGCGATCGTCGGCGCCTGGATTGAAATCAGCGACGAGATCAGAATCCAGCACAGCGCCAAAAGCGGCGGGCAAACGATGGCGCACAGGGCCCTCCAGTCAGCGTGCCCGCCGATCACGCCGAAGATGGTCACGCTGAAGAGATCCATCAGGGTCGCCACTTCGGGGACCAGGGACTTGATGCGCCACATCAGGATGGCGTGGACGACCCAAAGGGACGACTCGGCGGTCAGGCAGGCGAGATAGGCGGGTATCGCCCAGCTTGACGACCCCGATATCACCCGGCCCCTCAAATGGCGGACCACCAGCAGGACAAGTTGCAGGGCGCCGAGCCAGGCCAGCGCCGCGGGCCACCCGTAGTAGGCCCACAGGAAACCTGAGACGGGCACGGCGATGGCGCCGCTGATCCAGCCTTGGCTCTGGCCCCGGCGGGCGGCCCGGACAAGCGATGACTCCGCTGCAGGGTGCGCAGGCTCAAAGGTCCAGGGTGAGGAATCGAGGAACTGCCGCATCTGCGTCCCCGATGCGATTCTATAAGGGGACCAAACATAGACGATTTTAATTAGTGTTAGGTTCACGAATGTAACATTTTTATTGAAGATGCGATGTCGGGCTCGCGGACGGCGTCCGCCTCGTCTATCGACACCTGATGCCTCTTCATCTCATCAAGCTCTGCGTCGGCGTCGAACGCGTCGAAGACCTCGAAGCCTACTGGCGGGGAGAAGTCCAGCGCATCGTGCATACCCGCCAGACCCCGCGCCGGGAGGCGGAGCTCTTGGGCGGCGGGTCGCTCTACTGGGTCATCAAGGGCGTGGTGCAATGCCGGCAGGTAATCATCGCTGTGGAGACGGTCGGCGAGGGCGCTGCGTCGCGCTGTGAGATTCACGTTCGCCTGCCTGTGGTTCGCACCCTGCCTATGCCGAGACGTCCCTTCCAGGGCTGGCGATATCTGAAGGCCGAAGATGCGCCTTCAGACCTCGTCGGCGGCGAATTGGGGGCGGAGGTTCCGCCCGAACTCGTTCGCCAGCTCCGCGAGCTGGGCGCCTGGTGACTCCTGAGACGAGCCAACCTTTGTGCCCGGAGGGGAAAGCGGTAAGTTATCGTTAAGAACCACTGAGTCGGTGCGACCTTGAAGATGGAGGTTCCCTTGAATCTGGCCCCCAATTTTCGCGGAGTTCCGGCAAGACCCGTCGGCCGCGGACAGATCATCGTCGTGGGCAACGAAAAGGGCGGCGCAGGCAAGTCGACCCTGGCTATCCATATTGGGGCGGCCCTCATGCACTCCGGCGCACGTGTGGCGGTGATCGACCTTGATCTGCGCCAGCAGTCCGTCGGGCACTTTTTCGCCAGCCGGCGCACCTGGTGCGACGCCAACGGCGCGGATCTGCCCATGCCGGTCCGGATGCCCCTCGCCGATGAAGCGAGCCGTCTCGTCAAGGCGAGCAACGAGGAGGCGCTGGCCGAATTTGAAAGCGCCTGCACGTCCGCCGTGGCGTCGGCGGAGTTCGTGATCATCGACACCCCCGGTTCCGACACGGCCCTGTCCCGCGCCGCCCACGGACGGGCGGACCTGATCATCACGCCGATGAACGACAGCTTCGTCGACTTCGACATGCTGGGCATTGTCGATCCGGTCACCCTCGAACTTGTCCGGCCGAGCGTCTACGCCGAGGTGGTCTGGGAGGCACGCAAGCAGAAGATGCTGGCGGAGCGTCGCTCCCTCGACTGGCTGGTCCTGCGCAACCGTCTGGCGACGTCCGAGGCCCGCAATCGCAAGCGCCTCGAGGAGCGGATTGACATTCTGGCCAAGCGCGTGGGCTTCCGCGTCGGCCCCGGCATGCGCGACCGGGTGATCTATCGCGAGCTGTTCCCGTTCGGTCTGACGGTCGCCGATCTCTCCACCTCGGTCCGTCCGGTGCCGGTGTCTCTGACACATGTCGCGGCGCGGCAGGAACTGCGGGCGATCATGACGGCGGCGGGTCTCGGCGACCTGACCGAACGCAAGGCCGCAGTGGCCGAGCTTGCCGTCGAAGCCGGCTGATGTGGCTTTTCGGGGCGCTGCTCATGGTCCTCCTGGGGGTCATGGTCAGCGGGCCCCTGAAGCAGAGACTGGCGCAGCTCAAAAGTGGCGACTGGCGCCCCGGCGCCGGCGTGCTGGCCATCGCCGCCATCATCGGCGGCCTGTTCATGATTGTGCGCGAGGCGTTTGCGCCAGGGGCCGTGCTCCTTGCTGTGGGGATCAGTGGGCTGATCGCCGCTAGAAAGCGCGCACAGGCGCAGTCTAACCTCAAGGCCCCTTTGTCGATGGACCGTTCGGAGGCGGCGTCGATCCTTGGCGTGTCTGAAACAGCCAGCGCGGCTGAGGTTCAGGCCGCGTATCTGCGCCTGATGCGTATGGCGCACCCGGACGCCGGAGGCTCGACGGGCCTGGCGTCCCAGCTCAACCGCGCAAGGGCGGTGATGCGGGGCAAATCCAACGCCATGTGATCGTCGCATGGCTCGGATAACAAATATGCATTTTTGTCATGGGTTGTGGTGATCTAATGTTCGGACCTGGGACGCCCCGCTGATCCAGGTAAGCCTATGACTAGACCCACGTCATCGTCAGCCCATGGGCTGACGCGTCATTCTTCCTCCCCGGGATGGTGGTGGGTGATCGTCATCTCCGCGCTGGGCGTTGCGGCGGCGTCCCTCAGATACCTCGCCGGGGTCGACATGGTTCCGCCGCCCCTGCGTCTGAATTTTATCGACCATCCCTTGATGTTCTGGACGCACATCATTTGCGGCGGCGTGGCCCTCGCCGTCGGGCCTTGGCAGTTCCTGCAAGGCCTGCGTCGCCGCGCCCGCTCGATCCACAAAGCGTTCGGCGTACTTTATGTCACGGCCTGCGTGGCTGGCGGGCTCGCGGCGCTGACCATCGCGCCGAGCTCCAGTGGCGGGTTGACCTCCGCCATCGGCTTTTCAGCGCTCGCCTGCCTTTGGATCGGGTCGACTCTCGCCGCCGTTTTGGCCATCCTGCGGGGAGATGCGGCGTCGCATGGCCGCTGGATGCGGGTGAGTTTTTCGCTGACCTTTGCCGGCGTCACGTTGAGGCTGTTGCTGCCGCTGGCGCTGATCGACCCGACCCGGTTCTCGGAGGTCTATGCCGCGATCGCCTGGCTTTGCTGGGTTCCAAATCTCCTCTTCGCCCAGGCGCTGAACAGACGCATCGCCTGACGGCTCAGGCCGCAGCGACGACGCCGGCCAGGATCGCGGGATCGAACACCCGCGCCAGCGACAGCACCGTCACCATGCGGTCCTCGAGGGGCAGGAACCCGCGGATGAAGTCAGGCGTGACGTTGCCTGCCACCGCGTCGGCGTCCTGGATCTGGCTGGAATTGATCATCATCGTATCGCAGACGGCGTCGACCAGAAGTCCGACCTGTCCCACCGGCAGGTGCGCCACGATGATCACGTTCCGCTCGGAGGCCTGCGTGGCGCCTCTACCCAGGCGAAGGGCGAGGTCGACCACGGGCATGACCACGCCGCGAAGGCTGATCACGCCGCGCACGAAGTCCGGGGACTGCACGATGGGCGTTTCCGGCGCCCATCCACGGATCTCGATGATGTCGCTGATGTCGACGCAGAATTCCTGACCGCTAACGATGAAGGAAATCAGTTCGACCATGGCGGCGCTGTCGGCCGCCTGCAGGTTCGCGTCGCTCATCCGGGTCGCTCCAGAACGTGAGACTTTCATCCTGGCCGCAATGTCTTAACAAGTTCACAAGTCTTAACAAGTTTGCTCTGACGCGAGCGGAGACCGACCTTATGGCGTGAAATGTCCGGTGGTTTCAGGGCCGGAAAAGCCGGTCCACTGGATGATCTCTCCCGTCGGCAGGTCTCTGGGCCTCGGCGGCGGGGTCCAGAAGGCGGGGCCGTCGGTCGGCGGCGGCGGCGCGCGCAGCCGCTCTCCGGATTCGCTCAGCGCCGCGCGTGCTTCGGCGGCGACGGAGGCCGGAGCGTCGCTGGGAGGCGTGATCGCCAGGGTCGGTCCTGCGCCGGACGGGGGCGCTTCGGTGGGCGCAGGCTCTGGCGTTGAGGCCGGAGGCGGCGCAGGTGCGATGGGCGCAGCCGCAATCGGCGCCGACACGGCCAAGACCGGCGTCGCCGCCGCGCCCCTGGGGCGCTTGGGCGCCTTCAG
>CAIUZX010000526.1 GCA_903903715.1 uncultured Caulobacterales bacterium | reverse complement strand
GGAATTGGTGCTGGGCTTGGAAGTCCATGCGCAGGTCGCGTCGAATGCAAAGCTGTTTTCCGGCGCTGGGGTCGGCTTTGGCGCGGCGCCGAATCAACAGGTCAGCCTTGTTGACGCGGGCTTTCCCGGCATGTTGCCGGTCATCAACCGGTACTGCGTGGAGCAGGCGATCCGCACGGGGCTCGGACTGAAGGCCAAGGTCAATCTGACGTCACGCTTTGACCGGAAGAACTATTTCTATCCCGACCTGCCGCAGGGTTACCAGATCAGCCAGTTCAAGGACCCGATCATCGGCGAGGGCGTGCTGACGGTGGAGCGCACCGACGGCTCAACCTTCGACGTGGGGATTGAGCGTCTTCACCTCGAGCAGGACGCGGGCAAGTCGCTACACGACATGGATCCGAACCTGACCTATGTGGACCTCAACCGGTCGGGCGTTGCGCTGATGGAAATCGTGTCGCGTCCCGACATGCGTTCTCCCGAGGACGCCGCCGCCTATGTGAAGACGCTGCGCCAGTTGGTGCGATATCTTGGCACCTGTGACGGCGACATGGAGAAGGGCAACCTGCGCGCGGACGTCAACGTGTCTGTCCGTCGTCCAGGCGATGCGCTTGGCACGCGCTGCGAGATCAAGAATGTGAACTCCGTGCGCTTCATCCAGCAGGCCATCGTGTACGAGGCCCGCCGCCAGGTCGAAATCCTGGAGGAGGGCGGTGTGATCCATCAGGAGACGCGCCTGTTTGACGCCGGGAAGGGCGAGACCCGCTCCATGCGCTCGAAGGAAGACGCGCACGACTATCGATACTTCCCCGATCCGGACCTTCTGCCCCTCGTTCTTGACCCGGCTTGGGTGAAGGCCATCGAGGAGACCTTGCCCGAACTGCCGGACGCCAAGCGCCAGCGGCTGCAGACCCAGTATGGCCTGTCGGCGTACGACGCCGGCGTTCTGGCGACCGATGGCGAACGCGCGGCCTATTTCGAGGCTGCGGCCAAGGGAAGGGACGCCAAACTCGTCGCAAACTTCGTGACCAATGAGCTTCTGTCGCGCCTGTCCAAGGAAGGTCTGGAATTCAGCGAAAGCCCGATCCCGTCCGAGGATGTGGCGAGCCTCGTCGAACTCATCGAAACCCAGGTGATCTCGTCCAAGATCGCCAAGGACGTGTTCGAGCGGATGTGGGCCAGGGAAGGCCGTCCCATGGAGATCGTGGAGGCGCAGGGCCTGCGTCAGGTGACCGACACCTCCGCCATCGAATCCGAGATCGCCGCCATCATCTCGGCCAATCCGGAAAAGGCCGCGGCGGTAAAGGAAAAGCCGCAGGCCATCGGCTGGTTCGTGGGGCAGGTGATGAAGGCGACCGGCGGCAAGGCCAACCCAGCGGCGGTCAATTCGATCCTGCGCGTCAAGCTCGGATTACCTGACGAGGCCTGACGCTTGCGATCAGCGGGCGCCGCCCTCGATCAGGTCGACGATCAAACCGCTCTTCTCCTGGATTAGCAGAAGGTCATGGCCGACGATGACCCAGGCGTAGCCGGGAGGCGCTGGACGCACCCGGTAGCGGGTCGGGTCGTTCACCGTGATCGCGCCCAGATTGGCTGAGAGATATCCTCCACGCACAGGGTGACTGACGGGCGAAGTTCTGGGGAGATCGTGGTCCGGTTCCGTCGGAGGCCTGGCCTGGGCTGGCGCACCGGCGGCCAGCAGTCCTAACCCCATCAGTACAATGATCGGAACGGCTCGGGTACGGGTCACAGCAAGGCTCCCGCCAATCTGACTCCACAGGCGAACCGCCTAGTAGAAGATGTCGTAGACCACATCGACGATCTCGCCTGTGTATACGTTCACCAGCAAGACATCGGGTCCAAAACGCACCCAACGGTATCCGTAGGGCGGTCGGGGAAGGCTGTAGGGTTCGAAATCGATATAGTAGCCGTCCGAAAGGAACAGGTAGGGAAGGCGTTCGCCCACCCGCCAGGATCTGTAACCCCAGTTGTAAGGGTAGCGGTAAGGCGGAGCGCGGAAGCGGGCATGGTCCTCACCACGATAGCTCCATCCGCGGTCCGAGTTTCCACGACGGTCCCGTTCGTCTCTGTCCCAGCTACCGCCACTGCGACGGTTCCGTTCGTCTCGGTCCCAGCGACCACCATCGCCCCAACCTCGATCGCCCCCACGGCGGTCAGCCTCACCGCGGTCTCCGCCACGACGATCAGACACGCTTCTATCGCCGCCATTGCGATCTCCGCGAGACCAATCGGGTCGGTCTCCACTAGAGCGGCCGGACGCCGCTTGCGCGGGCGGTTGACTAGTGGGAGGCGCTTGTCGCTGCGCGGGCGACGCGGGCGCCTGCCAAGACCGGCTTTCGGTTCCGTAACGAGCCCCCGGTCCCGAAGCCGATGGCGCGGAAGCGGGCGGCGGCGCTGAAGACGTCCTCGCGGGGGGGGCTTGGGTCGGCGCCGACGCTGGTCTCGCGCCGCCTTCTTCACGCCTGGGACGATCCGGGCGGTCTCCATCCCGGTTCTGCGCTGATGCGGGCGCGGCCATAATCAGGCTCGTCGCGCATATTAGCAGGGCCAATTTCGGGGACATGCTCCGATTCCTTTCGTCAGCACGGGCGGCGGTCACGTGAGATCAGCGTTAACTGAACCTACCTGAACCCGATCTGAACGGAAACCCGCAGGAAGTCTCTTGTGTGAACGATCGCATCAATCGGCGTCGCGCTTTGTTCTGAGGATAGATGTCGCCGCGGATAAGTATGCAGCGGACTCGGATGTCGGAATCAAATTTCCTAATGGTTTGTATTTTCGAGATAAAAATAGGGGAGTCGAAATTTCGTGACCAAAATATTTAGGGCATTCAATCCATTTACCTTGCATTATTCTTGATGTAGAGCGCTTAAATGCAATATATAACATAGATAAAGCTTTAATAATTCAATTTAGCTGGACGTTATTTGAGCGATTAACCTAATGTTCAAAGTAATCGCGTTTCCTTGAGCTCAGCTGCGTGTGGCGGCGATCCCCGCATCGAATGTGCGGGCGCAAGGAGACAGAAATGCAAACCGACTTTTCGAATTGCGGAGAGACGCAGGTTTTCCCAATGCCGGGGCCCGGTTCGTCTGGCGACGAACTGTTTCGGATGGGGCTTCTGTTCTCGACCGGTCACGGCGGGGCGCCGCTCGATCTCATCTCCGCGCATATGATGTTCAACCTGGCCGCCATGCGCGGCTCGGAAGAAGCCAAGCGCTACCGCAAGGAGCTGAGCGCGGAAATGGACCGTGACATGGTCGCCGAAGCCCAGCGCGCAGCACGCGAATGGCTTCAACAGGCGGCCTGATCTGTCGTCTGATCGGATGGCATGCTGCGGTCGTGTGGGCCGTGGGCGAGCCCGATCCGAAAGATT
>CAIUZX010000525.1 GCA_903903715.1 uncultured Caulobacterales bacterium | reverse complement strand
GACCGCCTTCGACGGTTACCCGCCCCCCAACTACACGCTCGCCGACACGCCAGAGTACGGCGAGAGCCGCCAGACCCGCGGCTATGTCGGCCTGAACCTGAAGGGGTTTGGTGACGCGGTGAAAAGCCGGTTTTCCGTGCAGGTCCTGCGCATCGACCGGGACAATTTCGACCCGACCACCAGCCCGGACAAGACCTTCTACGCGCGGGGCCTGACCCGCACCTTCGCCTGGCAGGGCGACTGGACGGTCTCGCCGCGTCTGTCGGTGCAGGGGGGCCTTGAGTCCGCGCGCTCCCATCTCCGCACCGCCGCCCCCGCGAGCTATGACCCGAACCCCGCCCCGCTGAAGGCCGATGCGACCTTGGACAGCGCCTTTGTGAACGGGCGGTTCGTCGTGCTGGAGGGCCTGACCCTGTCGGCCGGCGTCCGCGACGACCACCACAGCCGCTTCGGCGATCATGCGACCCTCAGTACAGGCCTCGCCTACACACCGGACGCAGGCGCGACCCAACTCCGCGCCAGCTTCGGTCAGGGCTTCAAGGCGCCGACCCTCTATCAGCTCTATGGCGACTATGGCTTCACCGGTCTGAAGCCGGAGACGGCCAATGGCGCGGACATCGGCGCGTCGCGGCGCTTCCTCGATGGGCGACTGTCGCTGGGGGCAAGTGTGTTCCAGCGGGACGTGAAGAGCCAGATCGGCTTCTTCGACTGTTACTCGGGCGTCACCCCGCAGTGCGCGACAAGGCCTTACGGCTACTACGCCAATCTCGACCGGACCCGCGCGACGGGGTGGGAGCTGTCGGGAGAGCTGAAGCCCGTCACCGGCGTGACGCTGTCGGGGGCCTACACCCACACGGATGCGGAGAACCGCGACTTTGGCGCCTATTCCGGCAAGGCCCTGCCGCGGCGCCCCAAGGACACGGCCTCGGCGGAGGGAGACTGGCGGCTGGCGAATGGCGCGGTGCTGTCGCTGGGTGCGCGTTATGCGGGGGAGAGCTTCGACAACCTTTCCAATACGCGGAAGCTGAAGGCCTATACCCTGGTCGACCTCCGCACGGAGACGCCGCTGACCGCGCAGCTTGCCCTGTACGGGCGGATCGAGAACCTGTTCGATCGGACCTACGAGACCGCGTCGGGATTCGGATCGGTGGGGCGCACAGCGATGGTGGGTGTGAGGGCGCGGTATTGAGGATCCTCCGGCGCAGTGTGGTTCTGGGCGGGGCGCTGGCGCCCTTGTCCGCTCACGCTGCGCCGATACCTGCGCCGCAACGCCGGATCGTCTCCCTGTTCCCCTGCATTGACGCGATCCTTTTGCGCGTCGCGGACCCTGATCAGATCGCGGGTCTCAGCGCCCTCTCCCGCGAAGCCGAGGTGTCCAGCGTCGCGGGCGACGAGGCCCGTCGCTATCCCGCCGCCCGGGACGATGCGGAGGGGCTGCTGTCGCTCAAGCCCGATCTCGTGGCGGTCAGCCGCTACACCGCGCCAACCACCCTGCGGGCGCTGCGGCGAGCGGGGGTGCGGCTGCTGATCGTCGAACCGCAGCGGTCGGTGGCGGAGAGCCTGTCTCAAGTGCACGAGGTGGCCCGCGCTGCAGGCCACCCGGAGCGAGGGGAGGTTCTGGCGGCCCGGATCGCCGCCGCCCTCGAACACGCGCGGCCGGAGACGCCCGACCACAGACCCGGCGCGCTCGTCTTCCAGAACGGCGGCTTTGTCGCAGGGACCGGCTCGCTGATCGACGACATGCTGAACAGGACCGGCTTTACCAACCGCGCGGCCGCATATGGGGTGAAGGACTTCGGCGAGGTGAGCCTGGAGCGGATCGTGCGCGATCCGCCGCAGGTGCTGCTGGCCGCCGAGCCGAAGGCGGGCGCGCCGGGCTTTGGCGAGCGGGTGCTGCGCCACCCGGCGCTGCTGGCGCTGAAGGACCGGATGCGCATCGAGGCCTTCCCGCAGAGCTTGCTCCTCTGCGGCGGGCCGGTCCTGTTGCAGACGGCGCCGAAACTCGCCGCCATCCGCCGCCGGGTTCTGCGAGGCGCCGCATGACCCGGCTGGAGCTCACCCTGTTCGCCGGACTATGCGCCCTCGCGCTCGTGTCCCTGTCCGTCGGCCAGTCGATCTTGCCGCTCTCCGCCTGGTTCGACGCCGCCGATCCCCGCCACATTGTGTTTGCAGAGCTTCGCGCGCCCAGGGTGCTGCTCGCGGTGCTGATCGGTGGGGCGCTAGGGCTCTCGGGTGCGGTGCT
>CAIUZX010000524.1 GCA_903903715.1 uncultured Caulobacterales bacterium | reverse complement strand
CCCACCACGAAGGCGTCCTCGCCCGCGTTCAAGAGGGCGGCCAACACCGCAGGCACATCCGCCGAACGGACGACCACGACCATGCCGATCCCGCAGTTGAAGGTGCGGCGAAGCTCATGGTCCGCCACGCCGCCGACGTCCTGGAGCCATTTGAAGGTGGGCGGCAACGCCCAGGCGCTCCAGTCGAAGCGGGCCGTCAGATCATCGCGCAGCACGCGGGGCGGGTTCTCGATGAGACCGCCGCCGGTGATATGCGCCGCCGCCTTGATCAGCCCCGCCCTGATCAGGGGCATGAGCGAACGGACATAGATGCGCGTCGGCTTCATCAGCGCTTCGGCAAGGGTCTGTCCCGGCGCGAACGGCGCCTCATCGGTCCAGGCAAGGCCCGACCGCTCGACGATGCGGCGGATCAGGGAATAGCCGTTGGAGTGCGGTCCGGAGGAGGCGAGGCCGATCAGCACGTCGCCCGCGCGCTGGGCGTCGAGGCGGGGCAGGACCGCGTCCCGCTCTACAGCGCCGACGGAAAAACCGGCGAGGTCATAGTCGCCGGAGCCGTACATGCCGGGCATCTCCGCCGTCTCGCCGCCGACCAGCGCCGCCCCCGCCTGACGGCAGCCCTCGGCGATCCCGGCGACGACCCGCCGCGCGACCTCGACCTCCAGCTTTCCGGTGGCGTAGTAGTCGAGGAACATCAGGGGCTCAGCGCCCTGGGCCAAAAGGTCGTTCACGCACATGGCGACGAGATCGATCCCGACCGTGTCGTGGCGTCCGGTCTCGACGGCGATCTTCAGCTTGGTGCCGACGCCGTCAGTGGTGGTGACGATCAGGGGATCTTTAAATCCAGCGGCCTTCAGGTCGAAGAGCGCGCCGAAACCGCCCAGGGAAGCGTCCGCCCCCGGACGTTTTGTGGACTTGGCCAGCGGCTTGATCGCCTCCACCAGCGCTTCGCCCGCATCGATGTCCACACCGGCTGCGGCATAGGTCAGGCCGTTTGGCCGGTCTTCAGTCAAGGCAAACCCCGTCGGCAAAATCTCTGTTCGCGTTTCGGCGCGCTCTTGTAACCAAGCCGTCGAAGCGCGCATAGCTAAACCATGAAGCCGATCACCGCCACTGCCGACCTCGAAGCCTTTTGCGCGCGCATAAGTTCGGAACCGTTCATCACCGTCGACACCGAATTCATGCGGGAGACGACCTATTGGCCCAAGCTCTGCCTCGTGCAGGTGGCGAGCGAGAAGGACGCGGCGGTCATTGATCCCCTGGCGCCCGGCATGGACTTGTCGCCGCTTTTGGCGCTGCTGGCGGACGAGAAGATCGTGAAGGTCTTCCACGCCGCCCGGCAGGATATCGAGATCTTCCACAATCTCGGCGTCATTCCGCGACCGGTGTTTGATTCGCAGGTGGCGGCGATGGCGGCGGGCTTTGGCGAGCAGATCGCCTATGACGCCCTCGTCCGCCAGATGCTGAAGATCGAGGTCGACAAGTCGAGCCGGTTTACCGACTGGTCCCGCCGCCCCCTGTCGGAGGCGCAGATCGTCTATGCCGCAGGAGACGTCACCCACCTTGCCGCCCTCTACCCCAAGCTTCGCGCGCGGCTCGAACGGGACGGGCGCCTCAGCTGGGTGGCCGAGGAGATGGCGCAGCTCTCCGATCCCGCGCTCTACGACACGGACCCAGAAAAGGCCTGGCGGCGGCT
>CAIUZX010000523.1 GCA_903903715.1 uncultured Caulobacterales bacterium | reverse complement strand
CGGAACTTCAATCCGATGATGGCGACGGCGGGCAAGGCCTGTCTGGTCGAGGTGGAGGAACTCGTCGAGCCCGGCGAGATCGACCCCGATCACATCCATACCCCCGGCATCTATGTCGACAAGATCTTCAAGGGCGCCGTGTTCGAGAAGCGCATCGAACGGACGACCACCCGCGAACCTGCAACGGGAGCCGCCTGATGGCCTGGACACGCGATCAAATGGCCGAGCGCGCGGCGCGCGAACTGAAAGACGGCTTTTATGTCAATCTCGGCATCGGCATTCCGACGCTGGTGGCCAATTACATTCCCGACGGCATGACCGTGACCCTGCAGAGCGAGAACGGCATGCTGGGCATGGGGCCGTTTCCGCTGGCGAGCGAGGTGGACGCCGACCTGATCAATGCGGGCAAGCAGACGATCACCGAGCTTCCCACCTCCAGCTATTTCTCGTCCTCGGACAGCTTCGCCATGATCCGCGGCGGGCACATCAACCTGTCGATCCTGGGCGCCATGCAGGTGGCGCAAACCGGGGATCTCGCCAACTGGATGGTGCCCGGCAAGATGGTCAAGGGCATGGGCGGGGCGATGGATCTGGTCGCCGGCGTGCGCCGGGTCGTCGTGGTGATGGAGCACGTCGAGAAGTCGGGCGCGTCGAAACTGCTCAAAGCCTGCAACCTGCCGCTGACCGGCGCGAAGGTCGTGGACCTCGTGATCACCGATCTTGCGGTCTTCGCCGTGGACAAGGCCGCTGAGCGGCTGACGCTTCTGGAGCTGGCGAGTGGCGTGACGCTCGATGAGGTGCGCGCCAAGACCGAAGCCGAGTTCAGCTAGGGCGCGGACCTTCAATCGCGGCTCAAGCGATTGGACTATCTCTCTTTTTGTCGCCCGCCTAAGATGACGCCTCAAAGAGACGCGAACCCTGTTGGATCTGTCGAATGTTCTCACCCTTGTCCATCGGCGTCCGCCTGACGATCTTCGCCCTTTTGCTGTCGTCGGCGCTGTTCGTGCACTATCGGGGCAAGGTGCGGCTGAAGTTCCTGCGCCAGCTGACCGACCACTCCACCTTCACCGCCCCCTACAACGCGCTCGTCTATCTGTTCTCCGCCGTGCCGAACCGGCCGATGCTGGACGCGTCGACTTTTCCGGAGGTCGAGGTGCTGGCGAAGAACTGGGAGATGATCCGGGATGAGGGCCTCGCCCTGATGGGGGAGCAGCGCATCGCCGCCGCCACGGGGCATAACGATGTCGGCTTCCACACCTTCTTCAAGCGCGGCTGGAAGCGGTTTTATCTGAAGTGGTACCACCACCCGATCCCGTCCGCCGCCGCGCACTGTCCGAAGACGACGGCGCTGCTGGAGACCCTGCCCACGGTCCACGGGGCCATGTTCACCCTGCTGCCGCCGGGTGGCAAAATCGGCAAGCATCGCGACCCCTTTGCGGGCTCGGTGCGCTATCACCTTGGCCTCTCCACGCCCAACGACGACAAATGCTGGATCGAGGTGGACGGCAACCGCGCAAGCTGGCGGGACGGGCAGGGCTTCATGTTCGACGAGACCTACGTGCATGAGGCGCTGAACGGGGCCGACAGCCGCCGCCTGATCCTCTTCTGCGACGTCGAGCGCCCGGTGCGCTGGCCGTTCCGGGGGATCAATCGCTGGATGATCGCCAATGTCATGGGCGCGACCGGCGCGCCGAACGAGGAAGGCGAAAAGGTCGGCGCGCTGAACCGCTTCTTCGAGCGGATCTACGGCGTGCTCGACAGCGGCAAGGCGCTCAAGGCGAAGAACCGTCGTCTCTATTATGCGATCAAATATTCCCTGATCGTCGCCATACTCGCCCTGATCATCATCTGAGTCGTCTCGGCTATTTTGCGCCGCGCACCACGGCGCCGCCCTTCATCACGAAAGTGACTTTTTCTAGCGTCTTCACGTCCTGGGTGGGGTCGCCCTCGACGGCGATCAGGTCGGCGAAATAGCCCGGCGCGATCCGTCCGACCTTGTCGCCGAGGCCTAGAAGATCCGCACCGTTCACCGTCGCTGCCTGGATGGCCTGCATCGGCGTCATGCCGAAGCGCACCATGGTGGAGAACTGCTTGGCGTTGTCGCCGTGGGGATAGACCCCAGCGTCGGTGCCGAAGGACATCTTCACCCCCGCCTTCACCGCGCGCTCGAAATTGGCCCGCTGCAGCTGGCCGATCTGGCGCTCCTTCTCCATCGAGGCGGGTTCGATGCCGTTCTTCTCGCCTTCCGCCAGGATGAAGTCGTCATTGTAGATGTCCATGGAGAGATAGGCGCCCTTGGCCTTGGCGATGCGGATGCCCTCATCATCGATCAGGCTGGCGTGCTCGATGGAGTCCGCTCCGGCCAGCAGGGCGCCGCGGATGCCCGCAGCGCCGTGGGCGTGAACGGCGACCTTGCGGCCCCACATGTGCGCCTCTTCGACGATGGCGTTCATCTCTTCCTGGGTCAGTTGCTGGCCGCCGACCGAATCCCCGTGAGACAGGACGCCGCCCGTAGACATGAACTTGATCAGGTCCGCGCCGTACTTGAAGTTCTGCCGGACCTTGGCGCGCAGGGCCCACGGGCCGTCCGCTGCGCCTTCGCTGACATGGTGGTACTCGAAGGGCAGGAGATTGTCGTCGGCATGACCGCCCGTCGCGCCGATCGCCGGGCCGGACACCAGCATCCTCGGGCCTTCGATCTCGCCCTCATTGATCGCATCGCGCAGGGCGACGTCCGAAAAGCCGCCGGCGCCGACATTGCGCACGGTGGTGAAGCCAGCTTCCAGGGTCTTCTTGGCGTTCGCGACGCCATTGATCGCTTCTCGCGGCGTGGTGAGAAGCACGCCGTTGAGGCCTTCGTCATTGGCGTTCGCGGTCATATGGACGTGCGAGTCGATCAGTCCCGGCAGGACCGTCGCGCGGCCCAGCTCGATCTTGCGGGCCCCGTTGGGCGGAACCAGGGTCGAGGCCGGACCGACGGCGCTGACCTTGTCGCCGGAAACGATGATCATCTGATCATTCAGCACTTTGCCGCTGACCGGATCCACCAGCCGGCCCGCGTGAATGGCGGTGACTTGCTGCGCAGCCGCGGCAGTGGCGAAGGCTGTCGCCAGTGCGAGGACGGCGGTTCCTGAAACGATCGAACGACGCATGAACTTGGGCTCCGTAGGCATTCTTGGGCGAAGACTTGGCTTGCGCGCACATTGGCGATGTTTTGAAGGCATTGAAAGGGGAGGCGCGTCGGCGGCGAGCGACGTTCGGGCCTTGACCTGCACAGCGAAACCGGGCTTTAAGGCCCCTCCGTCAGACGTCCCGCATTTGCAGGCGTCAGACAAGGCGCTGTTTTCGTACAACGCCCGTGCCGCCTTAGCTCAGTGGTAGAGCGCATCCTTGGTAAGGCTGAGGTCGACAGTTCAATCCTGTCAGGCGGCACCATTCTTCTTCCTTTGACGCAACACCGACTAGATTAGTGAAATGCTGTCCAGCTTCGACAGCCATGCCGCCTTTTCGGCTTGCGGCAGGAACGAGCCCGTGAAGCTGTTTCTCGCGAGTTGCACGAGGTCGGAGCGGCTCAGCGACAGGGCCCTGGCTGTCTCCACATAATTGTCGACAATATAGCCGCCGAAATAGGCCGGATCGTCGGAGTTCACGGTCGCGGCAAGACCAAGCTCCAGCATCTTTTTCAGCGGGTGTGACCTCAGATCCTGCACGACGCAGAGCTTGAGGTTCGACAGGGGGCAGACGGTCAGAGTGGTCTGATCGGTGATGAGCCGTCGCACCAGCTTGTCGTCCTCTAGCGCGCGATTGCCGTGGTCGATCCGGTCGACTTTGATCAGGTCCACGGCCTCCCATACATAGTCTGGCGGGCCTTCCTCCCCGGCGTGGACCATGACTTTAAGGCCAAGATCCCGCGCGGCGGCCAGCACCCGTGCGAATTTGGCGGGCGGGTGGCCGAGCTCGGAGCTGTCGAGGCCCACGCCGGTCAGGCGGGACAGCCAAGGCTTGGCGGCCTCCAGCGTCGCGAAGGCGTCCGCCTCGTCGAGGTGGCGCAGGAAACAGAGGATCAATCGCGACGTAACGCCAAGGCTGGTCTCAGCCGCGTCCATCGCCGAAAGCAGGCCTTCGATCACCACATCCATCCCGACGCCGCGGTGGGTGTGAGTCTGCGGATCGAAGAAGATCTCTGCGTGCACGCCGCCGTCCGCTGCAAGGCGTCGGAAATAGGCCATGCCGAGATCATGGAAGTCTTCGCAGGTCAGCAGCACCGCCGCACCCTGGTAGTAGATGTCCAGAAAGTCCTGCAGGTTCGAGAAGTCATACGCCGCGCGCAGGGCCTCCACGGACGGGTAGGCCATGGGCAGCCCATTGCGCTGCGCCAGCGCGAACATCAGCTCCGGCTCCAGCGTGCCTTCGATATGCAGATGCAGCTCGGCCTTCGGCAGGCGGCGGACAAAATCTTCAAGCGGATCAAGGGGCATGGCGGATCTCTTGTCTCATATGTCGGGCTAGGGCAGAGCGCGCAGGAACACCTTCATGAAGGCCGCGGAATTCCTCGCCGCGAGACCCAGGAACGCGTGGATCTGGTTGGCGTCGCCGTCGCCGCCAGCGAGGTCGGACAGGCTGCGGAAGGCGATGAACGGGACGCGATTCGCATAGGCCACATGTGCGACGGCCGCGCTTTCCATGTCGAGGACCTCGGCGCCGAAGGCGGTATGAGCGAAGCTTCGGAAGTCTGCATTGTCGACGAATACAGAGCCGCTCACGCCCGTCCCGCCGACGACGACGCGCGGGGTATGCGCCAGCCGCTCACCGTCTGGTGAAAAATCGCTGAGTTCGGCGGTTTTTGCGACCTTCCGCGCCACCTCCAGCATCAGCGGGTCGACGTCGAACCAGAACCTGGCTTCAAGCGGCCCGACGCTCGCGCTGACCAGCACCTGATTGGGAAAGATCATGCCGTAGCTGGGCAGAGGCTCGCCGTGATGAAACGGGGGCGTCTCGAAGCCGCCCTCATGAGCGCGCCCGAAGCCCGCTTCCAGATATTGCGCCCAGCGCTGCGGGACGACGACATCG
>CAIUZX010000522.1 GCA_903903715.1 uncultured Caulobacterales bacterium | reverse complement strand
GGCGACGCGTTCGACCGCTACCGCGCCTGACCGGGCGAGATTTGATCCTCAGGCGTCACAAATCCGAGATAGCGCGGGTCGCGGCATAACGGTTTAGCTGCATTCCGCCGGGACGAATCCGGTTCCTGCCCGTGCCGGAGCGCGTATGCGACGTATCAAGACCGCCCTGTCCGCCATGCTCATGCTCTGCGCCCTCGCGGCGTGTTCGCGGTCTGAAAAGCTGGTGGTGTACACGGCGTCGGAGGCGGACCAGCTGCCAGGTTACACGGCGAGCTTCAAGGCGGCCCATCCCGAGATCGAACTTCTGTGGGTGCGGGACTCCACCGGCGTCATCACCGCCAAGCTGCTGGCCGAGCGCAAGGCCGAGCGTGCGGACGTGGTCTTCGCCCTTTCCGCCGCCTCGATGATGCAGCTCGACGATAAGGGCCTGCTGGCCCCCTATGCGCCCAAGGACGCTGAGCGGCTGAAGCCGCGCTTTCGCGATCCGCGCAATCCGCCGCACTGGACGGGGGAGGCGCTTTGGTCCGCCGTCGTCTGCGTGAATACCGATGAGGCGCGCAAGCACAACCTGCCGATCCCCGCCCGGTGGGAGGACCTGACGGCCCCGGTGTATCGCGGCATGATCGAGATGCCCAACCCGGCTTCGTCCGGCACTGGTCTCCTCGCGGTGAACGCCTGGCTGCAGATCTTCGGCGAGGCGAAGGGCTGGGCCTATATGGACGGGCTGCACCAGAACATCGCCAGCTACACCCATTCCGGCTCCAAGCCGTGCAAGGACGTCGCGCGCGGCGAGATCCCCATCGGCGTGTCGATAGACTTCCGCGCCGCTGAGGCCAAGACGCAAGGGCTGCCCGTCGAGGTGGTCTTCCCGGCGGAGGGCGTGGGCTGGGACATGGAGACGACGGCTCTGGTCGCCGGCACACCGCACGAACGCGCGGCCAAGACCTTCATCGACTGGGCGGTTTCCCGCGAGGCGCAGCGTCTTTTCGCAAAAAACTTTGCGGTGGTCGCCGACCCCGCCCTGTCTGAACGGCCGGCCAATCTGCCCAGCGACCTCGAGGCGCGGTTGGCCAAGATCGACCTCACGGAGTCCTCCCGCAACCGTGACCGCATCATCGACGAGTGGTCGCGGCGCTATAGCGCGAAGGCGGAGGCGAAGCCTTGAGTGAGGCGGCGTCCGTTCGGGTTCAGGGCCTTTCCCGACGGTTTGGTACGGTCACGGCTCTGAACGGCGTCGGGTTCACGGCGCCGGCTGGAGAGCTGACCTGCCTGATCGGGCCCTCGGGCTGCGGCAAGACGACCCTCCTGCGCTTGATCGCCGGGCTCGACGCCCCGAGCGAAGGCGCAATCGAGATCGACGGGCAGGACGTGACCCGCCTGTCCCCGGCTCAGCGCGGCGCCGGCATGGTGTTCCAGTCCTACGCTCTTTTTCCCAACATGACCGTCGAAGCGAACATCTCCTACGGCATGAAGAGGGGGTTGAGCGCACGGGAGATGTCCGCCCGGGTGGACCAGCTGCTCGAAACGGTCGGCCTGCCAGGGCTCAATCACCGGCTGCCGAACGCCCTGTCCGGCGGACAGCAGCAGCGGGTCGCCATCGCCCGCGCCCTTGCGCCCGACCCCAGGATCCTGCTGCTCGACGAACCTCTAGCCGCTCTCGATCCGCAGATCCGCGAGCGTCTGCGGGTGGAGCTCAAGTCCCTGCAACACCGCCTCGGCGTCACCACGATCATGGTCACGCATGATCAGGAAGAGGCGCTCGCCATCGCGGACCGGATCGTGGTCATGCGCGCGGGCCGGATTGAGCAGGCCGATCCGCCGGAGACGGTCTATAATCTTCCGGCCTCGGCCTTCGTCGCCGGCTTTGTCGGTGCGGCGAACGTGATTCCTGCTACGGTCAGCGCCCCCGGTCAGATCCAGCTCTTCGGCGTCAGGAGCCTTGCCGCCGCGACGGCGGATTTCGCGATCGGCGCGTCCGTGACCGTGTGCGTACGGCCTGAGGCCGTGCGGCTGGAACAGGGGGAGGGTCGGGGCGTCTCCGCCCGGATCGTCGCCCGGCAGTTCGCCGGCGCGACCCAGAAACTTGAAGCGGCGCTCGAGGGCGTTGCGCGGGCGAGGGTCAGTCTGGAGGTCCCGGCCGACCGGCCAGCGCCGCCCATCGGCGCCCTGGTGCATCTCGACTTTCCCGCCGACCGGTTGCGCTTGTTCCCGGGGGCTGAGGCCTCAGCCGTCTCGGCTCAGGACGAGGTCGCCTGGACGTGAAGTCGCGCATTGGGGACAACGCCGCAGCGGTCGTGGCGATGGCTGCGCTCGGCGCCTTCCTGCTGGCCCCCCTGGCCGCACTCGCGCTGCAGGCGGTCACCTCGGATGACGGCCGCATCGGCCTTGCCGGCGCGGTCCGGTACCTGACGTCGCCCGGGCTGGCGCATTCGCTGGCCAACACGCTCGAACTTGCTGTGGCGGTAGTCGCGACGGTCATCCCACTTGCGCTCCTGACCGCCTTCGCGCTGGAGCGCACCGCCCTGCCGTTCAAGGGATTCCTGACCGCAGCGACGGGCGTCCCCCTGCTGATCCCGTCGCTGCTGCCAGCGCTGGCTCTCGTCTATCTGTTCGGTCGGCAGGGCCTTTTGACTCCGCTGTTTGGCGGGCAGACGATCTATGGCGCGCAGGGGGTCTATCTGGCGGACGTGATCGCCACGTTTCCGCACGCCCTCGTCATCATCCGCACGGCCCTCAGCGCGGCTGACGGTAGGCTCTATGAGCAGGCGGCGTTGCTGGGGGCTAAGTCCTGGCGCGCCTTTCTCACCATCACACTCCCCGGCGTGCGGCACGGTCTGGTGGCCGCGGCGACAGCCACCTTTTCACTGACCATCGCGGACATCGGCGCGCCCAAGGTCGTCGGCGGAAACTTTGACGTGCTGGCGCTCGACATCTTCAAGGCGGTGGTCGGACGGCAGGACTTCACGGTCGCCGCGGCGGCGTCCCTGTTCCTCCTGACGCCCAGCCTGTTCGCCGTGGCGGCGGAGCGGATGGCGGCGCGCAAGCGGGCGGCGCTGATCTCGAGCCGCTCGACGCCGTTCACACCGACACCCAACCGCGTTCGAGATGTGGCGGTGGGGGTGGGCGCCTGGACGATCGCGCTGGCCATCCTCGGCGTGCTCGGCGTCTGCCAGATGGCCGCGCTGGTCTCGCGGTGGCCCTATGACCTCAGCCTCAGTCTCGCCCAGTACGATCTCGACCGGGTGGACGGCGGCGGCTGGTCGGCGCTGAGCAACTCGGTCCTCCTCGGTCTCACCACCGCGACGCTCGGAACCGCCTTCGCCTTCTTCGCCGCGTGGGCGTCCGAGCGATCCAAGGCCACACCCGCCCTGCGACAGGCGCTGTCCGCCATCGCGCTCGCCCCCGCCGCTGTGCCGGGCCTGGCGCTGGGCGTCGCCTATGTGCTCGTCTTCAATGACCCGGCCAATCCGCTTCACATCCTCTATGGCGGCTTCGGCATCCTGATCGCCGTCAGCGTCACCCACGCCTTCACGGTGGCCTACCTCACCTGCGCGGCGGCGCTGAAATCTCTGGACGCGGAGTTCGAAGCCGCGGGCGACGTGCTGGGCGGTGGCGGCGCCCGGCTGGTCGCCCGGGTGATCGCGCCCTTGTGCGCGCCGACGCTGGTGGAGGTGTTCGTGTACCTATTCGTGGCGGCGACCACGACGGTGTCTGCGGTCGTGTTTCTTTATCCGCCGGACGTGAAGCTCGCCTCCGTCGCAATCCTGAACATGGACGACGCGGGAGATATTGCACCCGCCGCCGCGATGGGCATGTTGATCGTCTATGTGAATCTCTGCGCGCGCGGACTTGGCCTGTTCGCTCAGACCCTGCTTAAACGCCGACGGACATCGTCCGCAGACGCCGCCGTTTCCGGAGACCCCGCCCGTGCCCACTGATCCGCTCATCGATCTCCTGACCCTGTTCGAACGTCACGGAGATCGGCACTATGGCGAGGCTGTGTCCCAGCTCGATCACGCCCTGCAGTGCGCCGCCTGCGCTACGGCGGACAAGGCCCCCGACAGTCTGGTCGCAGCGGCGTTGCTGCACGATGTCGGTCACCTGCTTGAAGCCGACAAGATCGAAGAGGGCTCGCCCCCGGCGGAGGACTTCCAGCATGAACTCGTCGCTGCCGACATGCTGTCGCGCTTGTTCGGGCCGGAGGTGGTGCAGCCGATTTCGCTTCACGTCGCCGCCAAGCGCTATCTTTGCGCGGTTGAGCCTGGCTATCTCGACGGCCTGAGCGAGGCGTCGCGCCATTCGCTTCACCTCCAGGGCGGGCCGTTCACGGCGGATCAGGCGCGCCAGTTCGAGACCCTGCCGCACTGGCGGGACGCTGTCCGCCTGCGTCGCTATGACGACGAGGGCAAGCGCGCCGACGCCCACTGTCCGCCCATGGCGTCTTATGCGCCGATGCTGGAAGCGCTGCGGGTCTAGAGCATTTTCCGACGAAGCGGGCGCCGATCCTTCGCAGAAAATGGCCTAAATATAAAACGTTATGAGCAATATCCGATTCAACTGGATCGGATATTGCTCTAAGTCGCCAGCGCGGGCTCCAGCGCCGACACCAGCGCGTCCATCAGGGCCTCGGCGTCGATAGGTTTGGAGACGCAGCCATCCATGCCGGCGGCTGTGTAATCCTCGAGGTGGTGCGACATGGTGTTGGCCGTGAGGGCCAAGATCGGGACCCGCGAGCGGCCCTCTTGCATCTCCAGGGCGCGGATGGTCCGTGTCGCCTCCACACCATCCAGGACAGGCATCTGGACATCCATCAGCACGAGGTCCCAGGCTTCCCGCCGCCAGGCGTCGACGGCTTCCTCACCGTTGGCCACGATGACCGCATCTATGCCGAACTGCGATAGAAGGCTGCGCAGCACGATCTGGTTCACCGCATGGTCCTCGGCCGCCAGAAGGCGCAGGCCTGTCAGCTCACGTCCGTGCGCTCGGGGTTCGACCGTCGGAATCGCCCCTGAGTAGGGCGAAAGCGGCAGGGTCACGGTGAAGCGCGAACCCCGTCCCGGCTCGCTTTCCACATCAATCTGCCCGTTCATGAGGGCGCACAGGGCGGCGGAAATCGACAGTCCGAGACCTGTGCCGCCATGCCGCCTGGTCGTGGAGGAATCGACCTGGGAGAACTTCTCGAAGAGTTGCGGGATCTGTTCTGCGTCCACGCCGACGCCGGTATCGGACACGACAAAGCGGTGGCGGTCTCCGATGCGCGCCACCTCCAGCTGGATCGAGCCTTGGTCGGTGAACTTGACCGCGTTGGAGATCAGATTGCTGAGCACCTGCCGCAGCCGGACCGGATCGCCGACAAAAAGGCCCGCCGCGCCGGATTTGATCTTCAACGACAAAGCGACGCCCTTCGCGTCCGCCAGGGACGAGAAGCTGTTGGCGACCTGTCCCGAGAGTTCTGCGGGGTCAAAGGTCTCGGAAACGCATTCGAGCCGCCCGGCCTCGATCTTGGCGAGATCCAGCACGTCATTCAGCACCGCGAGCAGGGCCGAGCCGGAGGTCTGGATCACCTCCAGGCGTTCGATCTGGTCGCTGGCCGTCGCATCTGCGCGCATCGCCTGGGCCATTCCAAGGATGCCGTTGAGGGGCGTGCGGATCTCGTGGCTCATCGTGGCGAGGAAGGTGCTCTTGGCGTCGCTGGCGGCGTTCGCCCGGCGTTCGTTCCGCTCCGCTGCGGCGAGGGCTTCGGCGAGCCGGCGCTCACCTTCACGGCGGTTTTGGGCGTGGTCGAGAATGTAGGCGAAGAAGGCGGACAAGGTGATCAGCACCGCGCCGATCTGCAGGACGGGCGCCTCAAACATGTGAAAGATCGCGCCGATGGTGGCGATGATGAACATCGACGACAGGATCGCGCCGCCCGTGAGCTTCGAGATCGAGAACTCATTGGCGCCGCGCAGCAACAGACTTCCCGCAATGCAGACGGCCGTCAGCGTCGCCATCTGATCGCGCTGGATCACCAGAAGCAACGGGAGCAGCGCGTAGCCCACTGCGCTCAGCATTGTCCACGCGGCCAGCTCCCACTCGGACCAGCCGCGCTGGGCGCCGCCGAAGCGGCGCTCAATCACCAGCTGACCCGCGATCGCGCTCACCAGATTCAACGCGAGCCAGCCGGCGGAGACCCAGAGGGGCAGCCACACGGTCGCGCACGCCGCCGCGACAACCACGCCGACCGTCAGGAAGCGGCGTTCCTGCCTTCGGAATTCCAGAATCTTGTCGATGACGTCCGCCATGGGTTTGCGGGACTTTTTTCCGAGGCCGAGGGTTGGAGTCGAGGGTATCGAACACCCTGACCCGTCAATTTAGTCCTAGCATCGGCCGATGTCTCTCCCCGGATTGGGGCGTGACGTCGAACTGTCATGTTTGGTCGCTAGTCGTCGATGGATATTTGAGCAGTTGCGGAGGCGATGATGTTGGGTCGAGCGTTGAGGATTGCGATGCTTGGACTGGTCGCCGGCGCCATGGCGTTCGCCGCACAGGCGCAGGGCCAGCTGGCGCGATATGTGGTGCTGGGCGACGACGGTCAGCGAATCGTTCGCGTCGTCACGTCCGAGGCCGCCTGTCCGACCCTGACCGCCGATGGCGCGGACCTCGCCATGTCTGTGCGCGCAGGCCCCGCGATCGCGCCTCAGCGCAAGACGTTATCGGGACCTGAGCTCTCCAAGCCTTCGGCGTTCCCGGTGCTGACCTGCGAAGCGGTTGCACCCAGAAACGTGTCCAAGGTGAAACTGGCGGGCGCCGACCTTCCGCTCCCGCCGGCGCGCATCGACCGGATTGTCGTGATCGGAGACACCGGCTGCCGCCTCAAGGCCTCGGACGGGCAAGCCCAGGACTGCAATGATCCCAACGCCTACCCTTTTGCACGCATTGCGAAACTG
>CAIUZX010000521.1 GCA_903903715.1 uncultured Caulobacterales bacterium | reverse complement strand
GCGCTGCGATTCTTTCGGTAGGATCTGGCTTCCTCGAGCGCAGCGGCGAGTTGCACCACAAAGGCGCCGCGCGCGCCGCCGGCCTGAGCGGCGCCGCGCTCCCCACCCTCCATCGCCACAGCAATCTTGGACTTCAGCAGCATGTCGCGACCGCCTGCGAGGGTGATGGCGGCGGCCTGGCCGGAGAACAGCTTGTCGCCGTGGGCGCGACGGCGCTCCCTAAGTTCAGGCGTCACGATGGCCGACGTCGTGCCGGTCAGTCGCTCAATCGGCAGAAGGGTCGAGTCCGGGTTCAGGCTGTACTGCACGTCGAACCCGGCGCTCAGCGATCCGCCCGAAACGCCGGAATCGTTGGTGTTTTCCACCCCGCCAATCTCGGAGGCTCCGATGTTCGAGGAGGTGATCACCAGCCCCGGCGTCACGATCTTGCCCTGCGCGTCGATGACCCGGGCCCCAAAAGGTGTGGCCACGTCAGCGCCTATTGCGGCGATCTTACCGTCCTTCAGAATGATGGTCCCCGATGCAATCTCACCGGCAGGCCCCATCGAGTAGATGTGCGCGTGGGTGATGGCCACGGTCTCGGCGGAGGCAGGGATCGCGGCAGTTATCGCGAGCGCCGCAACAGTTGTGAAAAGAGTGCGGATCACGGCTTGGCTCCGTTCAGGGTGTCGCGGGCGCTCGGCTGGCCGAGTTCGAAATCGCTCTTGGGCTGCTTCGACGGGTCGCTGATGTCATAGGCGAGCGCGCCATCGAGAAAGACTTTTTCGGCCTTGGCGTAGACGCTGAAGGGGTCTTGGCTCCACACCACCACATCCGCCATCTTGCCCGGCTCAAGGGTCCCGACCTTGTCGAGAATCCCGAGAGACTTGGCGGGGTTCGCAGTGATCCACCGAATGGCGCGCCCTCTCGTGATGTTGAGCCCTGCGCGGTTGCCCGCAGCCATCGCCACACCTGCCTCAACGTTCAAGTGCTGAATCAGATGGGCGTCGTCCGAGTGGACGATGGCGCACCCGCCGGCGTGGTCCACCATCGCGGCGTTTTCCTCAAGTCCATCGAAGGACTCCATCTTGAAGCCCCACCACTGGGCCCAGGTGTCGATGCAGATGCCTTCCTTCGCCAGGGTGGGGGCGAGCTTGTAGGCCTCCGAAGCGTGATGGAATGCCGAGATATGATAGCCGAATTCGCGGCTTATATCGATCATCTGCGCCATCTCGTCGGCGCGATAGCAATGGTTCTGCACCAGGATCTCGCCCTTCAGGACGCCCCCGAGCGTATCGAGGGTGAGGTCCCGTTTCGGCGGATCGGCCTTCTCGCCCTTGGCCACCTTGGCCTTGTACTCATCCCAGCGGCGGACATAGTCGGCCGCCTGGATCCAGGCGGCGCGGTAGCCCGCCACATTGCCCATCAAGGTGGATGGCGAACGGCCCTTTGAGCCATAGACCCGCTTCGGGTTTTCACCGCAAGCCATCTTCAGGCCGTAGGGTGCGCCGGGAAACTTCATGGCCTGAACCGTCGTTGAAGGCGCGTTCTTGACCACAACCGAGCGTCCGCCGAACAGATTGGCGGAGCCAGGAAGAATCTGCATCGTCGTCACGCCGCCGGCGAGCGCACGGTTGAAGCCGGCGTCCTGCGGCCACACGGAATGCTCCGCCCAGACGTTGGCGGTATTCGGGTCTGTCGCTTCGTTGCCGTCCGACTGGGCTTCGACGGCGGGCGAGGCGTACACGCCGAGATGGCTGTGCGGGTCGATCACGCCGGGCGTCACCCACTTGCCGTGACCATCCACGATCACCGCGCCCTTGGGCGGTGCAACGTCCTTGCCAACTGCGACGATCTTGCCGCCATCCATCACGACGACGCCGTTTGAGATCTCATCTCCAGTGGCGGTCAGGATGGTCGCGCCGACGATCGCCGTCGGCCTTGAGGGCAATGGCTTGTATGTCGACGGGAAGGGATCGGGATTGGCCCAGGGGTCAAGTCCGGCGCGCAGCGGCTTAGGCGGCGTCTTGTCGGCGGTCTTTTCCGCAGGCTTCGGCGCAGCGGCTATGGGCGCTGGGTCCGAGACCGAGGCGCATCCGGACAGTATGAGCGACAGTCCAAGGCTGCCGGCGAGTAGAAACTTGAGCGTCACGGCGGATCCCCGTTGATTTGTGCCTAACTGAGCCAAGGAAAGTCCCGCTGTCCAGCCCTCATTGCAGTGATGGCGGCTTCAGGGTTCGAGCAGAGACCACGGCGTCCTTGCCGAACTTGGTGCGGATTTTGTCGACCGCGTCCTCCTTGATCCGCGCGCGAGATTCTCCGTCGCTGAAGAGAAGGTTATGCGCCTCGGAAGCGTCCACCAGCTCCGACAAACCGGCGCCGATGAGCCGGAATGTCCGGCCGTCCAGTTCGGGAGCGAGAAGCTCTCGAACGACATGAAACAGCATGGTGGCGGTCTGAACGGGGTGGGGCAGGGTGCGCCTGCGGCTTAAGATGCGAAAGTCAGACGTTCTAAGCTTCAGACCTGCGGTTCGTCCGGCCACGCCCTTCGCGCGCGCCTGAACCGCCACCTTTTCACACATGCGCCAGAGCTCGTCCTCAAGCAGCGTCTTGTCGGAAAGGTCGATGTTGAACGTGGTCTCGGCGCTGATGCCCTTGCGGACTTCATTGGGGTCAACCACCCGCACATCGCGCCCCTCCGCCATTTCGGCGAGACGAAGCCCTTGAGCGCCATGTCGCTGGACGAGGGCCTTTGCTCCCCTGGCCGACAGGTCGCCGATACGGCGGATGCCTTCCTGCTCCAGCGTCTTGGCGAGCACGGGACCGACCCCTGGCAACAGTCGAACGGGTTTGTCCGCGAGATACATCTTTGCGTCGGCCGCGCCGATGACGGCGAAGCCTCGCGGCTTGTCGATATCGGACGCAATCTTGGCCATGACCTTGTTCGCGGCGAGACCGACCGACACGGTCAGTCCGATTTCCTTTTCGATTCTGGCCTGGAGCCGAACCAATTGGGAGGCTGGCGAACCTCCGTTCAGTCGCTCCGTTCCGGAAAGATCCATCCAGGCTTCGTCCAGCGACAACGGTTGCACAAGCGGAGTGAGGGCGCCCATCAGATCCATAATCCTGCGACTTTCCGCCCGGTACTTTGCGAAGTCCGGGCGAAGGACCACCGCCCCGGGACAGGCGCGCAGGGCCTTGAACATCGGCATGGCCGAGCGCACGCCGAAGGTCCTCGCAATATAGCAGCAGGTGGTGACCACGCCCCGGACGCCTCCGCCCACAATCAGGGGGAGATCGCGCAATTCCGGACGGTCGCGCTTTTCGACGGACGCATAGAAGGCGTCGCAGTCGATATGGGCGATGGTCAGCTGATCCAGCTCCTGATGCCGAATCAGTCGAGGCGAATCGCACCTTGGGCACCGCTTCAACGGTAAAGCTGTTGCGTTCCAAACGCAGTCCCGACACAGAGTGGGCTGGGCGCCTTTCCCGAATTCACTAATGGAGTCAGAGTGTCCAGGCTTCATGGGGCGTTTGGCTTCCAAAGCGGACGATCAGGCGGCTAACTCGGACTTAAGGATATGTGTGAGACAACTGTCTCGACAAAGCTTCGGGTCGCGTCATGCGGCCATCGGGCGTTGCTTAGCGTGAAGGCGATATGACCAAAAAAGTCCTCATCGTCGAGGATAACGAGCTGAACATGAAGCTGTTTCATGATCTGCTCGACGCCCAAGGCTATGAGACCTTGCAAACCCGAGAGGGGCTGCAGGCCTTGGCGCTTGCGCGGAACCACAGGCCGGATCTGATCTTGATGGACATTCAGTTGCCCGAGATCTCGGGGCTGGAAGTCACCAAATGGCTGAAGGAAGATGACGACCTCTCGCACATCCCGGTGATCGCCGTGACGGCCTTCGCTATGAAGGGCGATGAGGAGCGGATCCGTGAGGGTGGTTGCGAGGCCTACATCTCCAAGCCCATTTCGGTCGGCTATTTTCTCGACACCGTCCGACGCTTTCTGGGCTAGGGCGACATGACCGCGCGCATCCTCGTAGTCGATGACGTCGAGCCGAACGTCCGCCTCTTGGAGGCGAAGCTGACGGCCGAGTATTTCGAGGTGCTGGCGGCGTTTGATGGAATGACCGCGCTCGACATCGCGGCCTCTGAAGGCCCTGATATCATTCTGCTGGATGTGATGATGCCGGGCATGGATGGACTGGAGACGTGTCGTCGGCTCAAAGCCGACCCCGCGACGCGCCACATCCCGGTCATTCTCGTGACTGCGCTTGACGGTCGCCGTGACCGGCTGTCGGGCCTTGAGGCTGGGGCCGACGACTTTCTCAGCAAGCCGATTGACGACATCGCCCTCTTTGCGCGTGTGAAGAGCCTGGTGCGGATGAAACTCGTGATCGACGAACTCCGCCAGCGCGAAGCCTCCGGGCGCCGGATGGGCGTGATCGAGGGCGCAGCGGCGCGCATGTCCGGATCCGGCGGGCTGATCATCGCCGCTGAAGACCATGAAGGCCAGGCGGAGCTGATTAAGGACCAACTCAAAGGCGAACATCGAATCGTCGTGGAGAGCCATCCGGATCAGGCGCTCCTGTCGGTGCGCAGGCGTGCGGATCTGTTGTTTGTGAACGCCGCCTCGACGAATTTCGACGCTCTACGGCTCGTAGCGCAGGTCAGATCCGACGAGGCCACGCGTCACCTTCCGATCATCGCCGCCGTGGAGGCCAGTGACCGCCAGCGCATGGTCAAGGCTCTGGAGCTTGGTGTGAACGATGTCCTCGTCCGCCCCATCGATCCGGAAGAGCTGTCGGCCCGCGTCCGCACTCTGATCCGCCAGAAGCGCTATTACGATTTTCTGCGAAACAATCTCGATCAGAGCCTCGAGCTCGCCGTCACCGATCCGCTCACCGGGCTCCACAATCGGCGTTACATGTCGAGCCAACTGACGGCCATGGTGCGCCGTGCGGCTCAGGGCGGTGAGCCTGTGTCGGCGCTACTGGTCGATATCGATCACTTCAAGCGCATCAACGACACCTTCGGCCATGCCGTCGGCGACGACGTGCTGCGCGAGTTCGCGATCCGGCTCGCGACCAATGTTCGGGCGATTGACCTTGCATGTCGCTATGGCGGTGAAGAATTTGTGGTGATCATGCCGGACACGAAGCTGGCGGATGCTCACGTGATCGCCGAACGACTGCGCCGCCACGTGGCCGGGTCGCCATTCAAGGTGAGCGACGTGGACGATGCGCTGAGCGTAACGATCTCGGTGGGGGTGTCGGTAACCTCGGGTCCCGCTGATACGGCTCAGGCGCTGCTCAAGCGGGCGGACGACGCGGTTTACGAAGCCAAGGCTGGCGGGCGGAACATGGTCATCCTCAACGCCGCCTGATCTGACGACAATAACAAAAAAGCCCGATCAGCACTGCTGAACGGGCTCTGTCGCTGGAACCTGTCGGCCAGCCTACTTGATTTTGCCTTCGCGGAATTCCACGTGCTTGCGCACGACGGGGTCGTACTTCTTCAGCACGAGCTTCTCAGTCTTGGTCCGCGCGTTCTTCTTGGTCACATAGAAGAACCCAGTGTCCGCTGTCG
>CAIUZX010000520.1 GCA_903903715.1 uncultured Caulobacterales bacterium | reverse complement strand
TGTCGTCCTTCGCCTTTGTGGAGGCGACAGGCCCCCTTTATGCCGTGAAGCTCGCCAAGGACGCGCTAGGCCTGCCGCACGCCCACGCCCCCCACGACCCGCCGCCCCGCTTCGACACCCCCCTCGACCTCAGTGCGCAGGTGACGGCCGCCGAGCAGGTGCTGCGGGCCATGTCGCTGACGAAAGGCTTTGCGCGGCTGGTCCTGCTGGTCGGTCACGGCGCCAATGTCGTGAACACCCCGCACGCCAGCAGCCTGCACTGCGGCGCCTGCGGCGGCCAGTCGGGCGAGGTGAATGCGCGCCTGCTCGCCCGTCTGCTGAACGAGACCAAGGTCCGGGAAGGCCTTGCGGCGTCGGGGATCGTCATCCCTGAGGACACCCTGTTCGTTGGCGGCCTGCACGACACGACCACCGATGCGGTGACGCTTTACACGGCTGACCATCCCTCGCCCTCGCACGCGGCGGATCTGTCGCAGGCGCAGGCCCATCTCGCGCAAGCCGGACGGCTGGCGGGGGCTGAGCGCGCCAGTCGGACGGGCCGCGCGGGCGACGAGGCGGCCATCCAGAAGCGCAGCCGGGACTGGTCCGAGGTGCGCCCCGAATGGGGGCTGGCGGGCTGTCAGGCCTTCATCGCCGCGCCGAGACGCCGCACGCGGGGCAAGGACCTTAAGGGCCGCGCCTTCCTGCACGACTATGACTGGACCGAGGATGCGGGCTTTTCGGTGCTGGAGCTGATCCTGACCGCGCCGGTCGTGGTGGCGAGCTGGATCAGCCTGCAGTACTTCGGCTCGGTCGTGGCGCCGGAGGCCTTCGGCGGCGGCAACAAGCTCCTGCACAATGTCGTCGGAGGCGTCGGCGTGCTGGAGGGCGCAGGCGGCCTGATGCGGGCGGGCCTGCCGTGGCAGTCCGTGCATGACGGATCGCGCCTCGTCCACGAGCCCTTGCGCCTGTCCGTCTGCGTCGAGGCGCCGAAAGAGGCGATCAGCGACATCCTTGGCCGTCACCCTGAGGTCCGCGCCCTGTTCGATAACCGCTGGCTGCACCTCTTCGCTCTGGACGCGGCGGGCCGCATGGCCTGGCGCTACACAGGCGATCTTGGCTGGACGGCGGAGGGTTCCGTTACGGCGCCTGAATCCCTTTTGGAACAAGCCTGAGGGCGCATCGCTCGTCTCGCTTGACAAGCCCCTCCGCCCCCTGTTCGCTGACCGCAAAACAACAGGGAAACGCGGGATGGATCTGGCCTTGAGCGCCGAACATGCGACCTTTCGGGACGAGGTCCGCGCGTTCTTGCTGAACAACCGCGACAAGTGGCCAAAGCGCACCGGCCATCGCCCGACGGACGAGCAGATCGCCTGGCAGAGCCTGCTGATCGAACACGGCTATACGGCAAGGACCATCCCCAAGGCCTATGGCGGCTATGGCGCGGCGCCGGATATCCTGAAGTCCAGGATCATCGCCGAGGCCTTCGCCGACACCGGCGCGCCGGGGCCGCTGGCCAATCAGGGTATCTCCATGCTCGTCCCGACGCTGCTGGAGCTGGGCACGGAAGAGCAGAAACAGGCCCATATCGCCCCGACCCTGCGCGGCGAGGTCGTCTGGTGTCAGGGCTATTCGGAACCGGGCGCGGGCTCGGACCTTGCGAATCTCACCACCCGCGCCGAGGTGGACGGCGACCATTTCGTCATCAACGGTCAGAAGATCTGGACCTCCACCGCCCACGCCGCGGACATGATCTTCTGCCTCGTGCGGACTGAGCCGACCGCCCCCAAGCACCAGGGCATCAGCTATCTGATCTTCTCGATGAAGACGCCGGGAATCGAGGTGCGGCCGTTGAAGACCATGACCGGTCAGGCGGAGTTCAACGAGGTCTTCTTCACCGACGTGCG
>CAIUZX010000519.1 GCA_903903715.1 uncultured Caulobacterales bacterium | reverse complement strand
GGGGAGAGGTAGACATTGCGGCTGGAGAGGGCGAGGCCGTCCGCCTCCCGCACCGTCTCGCCGATCAGGATCTCCACCGGCACGTCAAGATCAGCCACCATGCGGCGGATCACGGCGCACTGCTGGGCGTCCTTCTGGCCGAAATAGGCGCGCTGGGGCTGCAGGATGTTGAAGAGCTTGGCGACGACCGTGCAGACCCCCGCAAAGTGGCCGGGACGGATCGCGCCCTCCAGCTTATCGGTGATCGCGCCGACCTCGATCCGCGCGTCGAAACCCTTCGGATACATCAAGTCCGGCGTCGGGGTGAAGACAAGGTCGACGCCCGCCGCGTCCAGCAGACTCAGGTCCCGCTCGAGATCGCGGGGATAGCGGGACAGGTCCTCGTTCGGGCCGAACTGGGTCGGATTGACGAAGATCGTCGCCGCCACCGCCCCGCCATGCGCCTTCGCCTGCGCAACGAGGCTCAAGTGCCCCTCGTGCAGATAGCCCATGGTCGGCACGAGGCCCAAGGGTCCCAGCGCCGCCCGCGCGGCCCGCGCCTCGGCAATGGTGGAGACGACCTGCAAGCGTCTCGCCTAGACCTGAACCGGCTTGAGATCGGGGGCGAGGGGCGCCTTCTGGCAGCCGTTCTTGGACGCGGCCACATCGGCGACGTAAGCCGCGACCGCCGCCTCGATGGCGGTTCCGATCTCCGCATAGCGCCGCGCGTGCTTGGGCGCCTTGCCGTCGAACAGGCCAAGCAGGTCGTGCCAGACCTGCACCTGTCCGTCGCAGCCAAGGCCTGCGCCGATGCCGATGGTGGGGATGCGCAGGCGCTGCGACACGGCGGTCGCCAGCGCCGAGGGCACCAGCTCCAGCACCACGCTAAACGCGCCTGCGGCTTCCAGCGCCAGGGCGTCCTCGATCAGCCGCTGCGCGCCGGCATCGTCCTTGGCCTGCACCTTGACGCCCAGGGTGTGCTGCGACTGCGGCGTGAAGCCTAAGTGCCCCATGACCGGCACGCCCAGCTCGACCAGCCGCTTGACGATGGGGACGATGGCTGCGCCGCCTTCCAGCTTCACCGCCTCGGCCCCCGTCTCCTGCATCACCCGGCGGGCGGCGACGACGGCGTCGGTCTCGCTCGCATAGGTCAGGAAGGGAAGGTCGCACACCACCAGCGACGAGGTGCGGCCGCGCACCACGGCGGCGGCGTGACGGATCATGTCGTCGAGGGTGACCGGAATGGTGGTCTCATGCCCCAGCACCACCATGCCGAGGCTGTCGCCGACCAGAAGCACCGGCGCGCCCGCCCGCTCCGCGATCCTGGCGGAGGGGTAGTCATAGACCGTGATCATGGCGATCTTCTCGCCGGCGGCTTTTTTCGCGGCGAGATCATTCGGCGTTATGCGCATCGTCAGACCCTCCGGCGCGCAACGGGGTCGCGCACGATTTAAGTCGGCTGCATATAGCGATGCGCAGGCGTTAAGGAAACGTCGCAGGGCGCAAATTTACGCTGCGTAACCCAACTTATCCGCCCCCTTTGGCCCTGGGTTATACTGGACCCGTCCCGTCGCGGGGGGAGGCGATGATCACGCTCGACCATTGGCGACAGGACCGGACCAGGACACTCGGGCGCCCATGATGGGTTTGAAAAGGTAGGAAAGGACCCCACCCCGACGAGAATGGACCGAAAAGACGGGCGAAGCCTCCGGCCGAACCTCTGAACTGCGTAGACCAATAGAATTCAAAAGGCCGGACGTTTCGCCCGCCTCCCCCGCTTATGACCCCTTCGCCGACGGAAACGTCGCGCGTTGAGGAGAGGGTGTGTCTGACATAGACGTGATCGCCAGAGATGCGATCGCAAACGTCTTAGGCTTGATTCGCAGATGTTTTAATCGTTATGTTCTTCGTATGGTTGAAGAAAATCCAGTGCTTGCTCCGGCGACCCCCGAACTTGCGCCGCCTTGGGCGCGCCTCATCGGGCGTACTTTCGACGTCAGCTTGACGATCTCCATTCTGACGCTGGTGATAGATTGCCTAATCGAGATCGCTCACAGTCCTATAAAGGGCGTTTGGCTGAATTATCGACAATATCTGTCGCTTGTGTTTCTGCCGTTCGCGCTTGTTATAGACGCACTGGTGATCTCGTTGTTTGGAACAACACTCGGAAAGTCACTTGTTGGCGTGAAGCTCGTCGCCCAAGACGGTGAATGGTTGAGTTTTCAAAGGGCGATGCTGCGAAATTTCAGATTATATCTATTCGGATATGGCTTGGGTCTTCCTTTATTTAGTCTTTACACGATGTATTTGAGTTATAGAAATTTGTACAGAGATGGCATATTGGGCTGGGATAAATCTGCAAATACGCAAATATATGGTGTCGGCGCCAGTTTTTGGCGTAATATTGTTTGTATTTTTGTGAATATAATCGTGATTTTAGCAATCAATTCAGTCGAAGCTTCCGTCAATGCCTAGGGGGCCTTCCGCCGCGACGACAAAGGTCCGCCTTCACGGCCCCGGTTCATGTACGGCTGGCTTGTCTTGTCCGTTGTTGGCGTCTCCGCGTGTCTGGACCTGGAAGGCGATTTTTGTCACCGCGCCGGCCGCCGAAAAGTGGGCTCTGCCAATTCCGGCTTTGGGTGGGTTGCGGACTTTAGATGTGGCCCGCAATGACCGCGATTAATGCAGCCGCTGGCACGAGGATGGCCTGGGCGGCGACTGTTCCCACGACCCGCGCACCAGCCAGCCAAACAACGGCTCGTCGGAAAGTCGCCTCACTCGTCCGCCCCTCAACGACATCGTCGGTCATCACGGAAAGATGTGGATCGATGAAGACGAATAGAAGGATTGTCGCGACCCCGTTGACTACGGACGACAGCGTGCTGGCGGTGACGCGATAGGCAGGATTTAGGGCGCCCGCGTAAAGGCTCGCAAAGACAGCCACTGTTACCAACGCCTGAGCCGCGACATTGAGGCCAATCACGGTCGGCGAAATCTCCGGCCTACTCTTTAGTTGGTTGATGTGCCCGGTCGAGGGAACGGTTACTGCGTCTCGGATGTACGACAGGCCCCCTTTGGCAAAGCCATGCAGAAGGAGCTTGGGGATTGACCGGTGTGCTTGAAAGTGAAGTACAGCCCTGCTGAAAATTCTCTGAAAGGTCGGTACCAAAAGCGCTCCAACAACGGTTGCCAAGGTCGCAGAAGCCAGCAACCACCGAAAGTCCGCGAGCAGGTGCGAGGAGCCTCCATTGTGGAGGCCGAGTTCGATGCGCTTGGCGAGGAACGGCCCCTGGAATGAGTTCGACGTCCGGGAAACAAGCACCAGTATATTAAACAGCGCGAACGACACGGCGATACGGCGTGTTCTGACACCGGCAATCCTGACGGCATAGGCAAGGGTGCCTATGAACTGAATTACAAAGGTGAGACCGCAGAGCGCGGCCAATTGCCAGTCCATGCTAAATCTCCCGAATTCGGAAGTTAGCATCATTTCCTCAGCCGGAAAGCGGTCGTCGCCGAGGTCTCTGAAGGGTCGTTGTTTCACCTTGCCGTCGCGCCCAGAATGCGACCTCTCACGTCGTCTAGCGCCTTGATCTGTGATTTAAAATTACAAATAAATTACAGTAACTTGATTGTCGCCGCCGCCAGCGCGCAGGCAGCGAGGCTGTCGCAACGGGGGGCATGACATGACGCACAAGACGAAGTCTGCGCGGGATGTTCTTAAGACCTCAAGAGCGGCGCTGGCCCTTTGCCTCGCCGCGATCAGCGTCCTGGCGACGGCGGCTCCGGTCTTCGCCGCCGGGGTGCGGGAAACGCGGTGCGGGTGGTTCGACAACCCGACCCCGGCCAACGCCTGGATCAGCGACCGGGACGGACAATGGATCATCGGGACCCAGGGCGGGCGTCAGGCGGACGGCGACTGGCCGGACTTTCCGGATAACCGCTGGGTGCACACGAACGGCGGGTCCTACGGGCACGGCTGCGCCTGTGTTCAGGGGATCTTCGACCACAAGCGCAAGGACGTGCTGCGGATCCTCAAGGCCACGGCCCGCCCCCTCTCGGTCTGCCGCGCCGACAAGACGTTGAAGGAGCCGGAATAGGAGAGGGTCAATGCGATGGGGCGGCGTTTGCGGCCCTTTGGCGCGCCATGAATTTCATGGTCTCGTTCATGACATTGTCCGCCCCGCCGAAGCCCATGGTGATGGAGCGACCTTCATCTGATCCGCCGACCGAGACGGGCGCGACGAACCTCTGCATGACCACCCAGCCGTCCGGCGTCTTCGCGGCGGCGATGCGCACCATCGACCGCACCCCGTCCAGCTCGCCGATCATGCCCACGCGGCCCGTATTGTAGGGCAGGCCCGCTTCTTTGACCTCTGTGCTCGGGGAAAGGTTCTGAGGCGGCTTCGTCCATCGCCAGCGCATGGCCGATCGCATCTGCGAAGCCATGGCGTCGTCGAGTTTGGTGTCGGGCAGATACATGGCGAACATGGCCACGCTGACGCCGTTCGGCTGCTTCTGTTCGCAGCCCACATCCGTACCGTCGGGCTTGAAAAGGGTCAGCACGCCTTCGGTCCCGTTGGCGATCAGGCAGGGCATTCCGCTCTGGATGTGCGTCACCAGTCGGGCGTTGGGGTTCGGCAGGGCGCGAAAGGCGGCGCTGGCGTTCTGTGAGTCGATCATGGCCTGCGCCGCCGCAGAGGGATCGGCGGAGACTTGAGCCGCCG
>CAIUZX010000518.1 GCA_903903715.1 uncultured Caulobacterales bacterium | reverse complement strand
TGTTGCTGGCCTTCGCCCTGTGGCTCTGGGGCGTCAGCCAGCGCGGCGGCGGACGGCGCGCCATGGCGGGGGCCGTCGTGGCCCTGATCGCCTCGATCGCAGCCTTGTCCTTCGCCCAGAAGGCGTCGAGGACGCAAACCGCCGAAGCGTCCACAAGTTCGGGCGTCGAGGTCTGGAGCCCCGCCCGTGTCGCTGAGTTGCAGGCCAAGGGGCGGCCGATATTCGTCGACTTCACTGCCGCCTGGTGCGTGACCTGCAAGGTCAATGAAGCCGGGGCTCTCAGCGCGCCGCAGGTCGTCGACGCCTTCAAGCGCACGGGAACGGTCTATCTGCGGGCGGACTGGACCAATCGCAACGCCGAGATCGCCCACGCTCTGCAGGCGCAGGGCCGGGCGGGCGTGCCGCTTTACCTCGTCTATGACCGCAAGGGCGGCGCGCCGCACGTGCTGCCGCAACTCCTGCAGGCCGGCGAGGTGGTTCAGGCCCTGGACGCCGCGGCCCGTTGAGCCCCGCGGTCGCCCCCTATCTCGCCGTCTCCGTCGCTGCGGCGCTGATCTACGGCCTGTCGTTGCAGTTTCGCCCGTCCAGCGCGCTGCGCACGGCGGTGAAAGCCGCAAGCATAGGCGCTCTGGCCCTGCTCGCCTGGCGGACGGATGCGCCGCTCCCGCTGATCGCGGCCCTGGCCTTGAGCGCCGTCGGCGACGCCTTCCTGGCGGGGGATCCTAAGCGCTGGCTGCCCGCAGGCCTCAGCGCCTTCCTCGCTGCGCACATCGTCTATGTCGTCTTGTTCATGGAGATCGGCGGCCTGTCCGTTCTTGCGACCCCCTCATGGCGCTGGCTGGGGGGCGCAGGCGCGCTGGCGTTGGGCGCAGGTCTGGTGAGCTGGCTGTGGAAGGACCTTGGCGCATTGCGGCCCGCCGTGATCGCCTATGCGCTGGCGATCAGCGCCATGGTCGGCGCAGCGTTCAGTCTGCCGGCGACGCGGATCTGCGCCATCGTCGGCGCGATCGGCTTCATGCTGTCAGACGGCGTCTTGTCGTGGAGACTGTTCAAGTGTGGCGAGCGACCGGCCGTCGTGGCGGACCATCTGGTCTGGTGGCTCTATTTCGGCGGTCAGCTCTTGATCGCCACGGCGTTCCTGACGTGAACGCCCGATCAACGAGGCGAGGAGTCGCCGCCGCCTGAAACCGTAGACAGGATCCGCGCGATGGGATCCGAAGCGTCAACCTTGGCCGTGGCCGAAGCCGCCGCCTGCGCCGGGCTCTTGTAAACGAAGCCGAAGGTCGGATAGACCGTCGTGCCCATATCCTTGGTCGGGTTATTCCAGACCTTGACCTGGCTCCAGTCGCCCGCGTCGGAGACGTCGGCGACCATCACGTCCTTTTCGACCTGACCACGTGCGCCATCGATCCGCGACCAGTTGGCGTGGGTGACCTGGATCAGGCGATCCGTAACAACCTGGCTGACCACGGCCACGTGACCGAGCTTCATGGCGCCGTGGGGCTTGAACACCAGAACGGCGCCGACTTCAGGAGACTGGCCGCGGGCGTACTTGCCGACCGCCTGGCGCCACCATGTGTAGGCGTCGCCGAAGATCTCGATACCGGAAAACAGTCGGGCGAACTGAGCGCACTGCCAGCCGCTGATGGCGCCCTCGGCCTGAGCCGTCGCTGGCGCGAACACCGTAGATGCAACACCTGCGCCTGCGATCAGAGCCGCCGCCCCAAAGACTGCCAGTCGGTTCGACATCCGCCCCGTTATCCCTCGCCGTTGTTGATGGCCGTGCTTACCATGCAACAGCAGCATGAAAAGAGGCCAAAGGCGTTAATTGAAGGCAAAAGACCCATTTTTTCCCCTGAAGCGCGACAATTTGCCCCAGTTTGGTAAGGTTTGATTAACGAATCGGCGCCGAACAGCCCCCTCCAGGGGAATCGCCGGACCGAATCGGCAAAAAAAGGGGCGGAGCCGCTTGTCGCCGCTCCGCCCTATGAGGCGCTAGATCGACCCTGAAAGGATCGGGAGGAAACAAGAAGGGTTTAGCGCGGCGAACGGCCGCCGTTGCAACGCTGCAGCTCGGCGTCGGACAGCTTCTGGCGGTCCACGGCGTAGTCGACCACGGGGCCGGCTTCGCGGGCGAGTTGCTTGCAGGCCGAGACCGACAGGGTGGCGTCGGACGTGACCGGCGCACGGCACGAAGCGCCTTCACAGGTCCACACGGCGCCGCCGGCGATCACCTGGGTCGCGCGCGACACGGGCGAGGAGAGGCTGGCGCTGGCGAAGGAACCTTCGGCTTGCGCGACAGAGAAGGCGGCGAGCGACAGCGTCGCCGCAAGAGCGATAGACTTGAACATGATGTGACTCCGGACGTTTCGGGGAGGAAAGCAGAAGAGTTCCTGCTGAGGTCGACCCGCGGCGCCCGGTATCCCCACCGAAGACGCCAGATCAAACTAAGCAATGCTTAGATAGCACTGCCGCCCGAGGCCGCCAAGTGATTTTTTTGTAATTATGTCACCAGAAGTTAGGGCGCATTGATTTGGAACAGAAAAATCAGTCAAATTCTCTGCATCTGCCGCAACATCCTGTCGTCGCGGTCGGCGTGGTTTGCCTGAGGCCTCCGGGCGAGGTGCTGCTGATCCGGCGGGCGAAGCCCCCAAACGCCGGCGCCTACAGCGTGCCGGGCGGTCGGCTCGAGTTCGGGGAGACACTGGCCGCCGGCGCGCTGCGGGAGCTTTCCGAGGAAACAGGCGTCACCGCCGAAGTGCTCGGCCTGATCGACGTGGTCGACGGACTGTTCGATCGCGCCCCCGACGGCCGGCCCGCCATGCACTATGTCCTGGTCGATTACGCCGCGCGCTGGACAGGAGGAACGCCGCAAGCCGGGGACGACGCGACGGAGGCGGTGTTCGTGTCTTTAGACCGGCTGTCCGAGTTCCAGCTTTGGCCCGAAACCGAACGCGTGATCCGGCAGGCTGCGGCGCTCTGGCCGGACGCGGTGGCTCCAGCGTCAAGCTAGCCAAGGGCGTCGCGGGCGCCGCATAGTGCGCGAAACGAGAAGAGGACGCGCAAATGTCATTGAGAACCCCGCTGTGCGACATGCTCGACATCGAGCACCCCATCCTGCTCGCCGGAATGGGCGGCGTCGCCTATGCCGAACTGGTCGCCGCCGTATCCAATGCCGGCGGCTACGGCGTTCTGGGCATGGCCGGCCGCACGCCGGACGAGATCGCTGACCAGATGCGTCAGGTGCGCAAGCTGACCGACCGACCCTTCGGCGTCGACCTGCTCGCCGCATCGCCGGAATCCCTGACCGCCAGCGTCGACGTCATCATCAATGGCGGTGCGACGGCCTTCGTCGCCGGGCTGGGCGTACCCATGCCGATCCTCGAAGCCCTGCACAAGGCGGGGCTGAAGGTGATGGTCGTCTGCGGCCAGGTGAAGCACGCGGTCAAGGCCGAGCAGGCGGGTTGCGACGCCGTGATCTGCCAGGGCGGCGAAGGCGGCGGCCACACCGGTCTCGTCGGCACCTTCCCGCTGGTGGCGCAGGCCGTGGAGACGGTGAAGATCCCGGTCGCCGCGGCGGGCGGGCTCTATGACGGTCGCGGCCTCGCCGCCGCCCTGGCGCTGGGCGCTCAAGCCGTGTGGATGGGTACGCGCTTCATCGCGACGAAGGAGGCCCATGCAGGCGACCTCTATCGCGAGGCGGTGGTGCAGGCGCGGGACGAGGACACGGTGCGCACGCGCTGCTACTCCGGCAAGCCGATGCGCGTCGCCAAGAACCCCTATGTCGAGGACTGGGAGTCCCGTCCAAAGGACATCCAGCCCTTCCCGATGCAGGCGATGGTCTCGGTTCGCGCAGGCGTCATGGGCGGGATCGGCGGCCAGATCGAGGGCCTTGACCCCGACCGCTCCTGCTTTGCGATGGGCCAGTCCGCAGGGGGTGTACACAAGGTCGTGTCCGCCGCGGAGGTGATCGCCGAGATCATGGCCGACGCGCACGCGACTGTCTCGCGTCTCTCCGCTCTGAACGCAAAAAGCCCGGCCGGCGCGCCCGCGGCATGAAACGCCGCACGCTTCCCTGTCTGTTGAGCGTCGCCGTCATCCTGGCGGGCGGCGTGGCGACGGCGGCGCCGCCGGCTCCCGCGCCACAGGCGACGCCGAGGCCTCCGGAGCAGCGGCAGATCCTGGTCGAGCTCGCCTACGTTCTGGGAGAATCTCACGCGCTTCGGCGCCTGTGCGTCGGCTCCACAGACGGGCAATGGTACAGTCGCATGACCCGGCTGATCGCCTTGGAGGGAGACGATCCGGTCTTCCGACAACGCCTGATCGACCGCTTCAATGCGGGCTTCCAGGCCGCGCAGACCGATTATCCCGTCTGCAACGGGCAGAGCCGTATCGCAGAGCAGTCCTCCGCAGCCCGGGGAAAGACGCTCTCGGAGTCCCTGGTCGGAGAGACAAATTCAGGCTCAGTTCGCTGAAAATTCACAAGAACCCAATTCCCCTTGGAGGCACGTTAAATTATATTAAAAATGTCTAAACGATGGCGCGGACCCGGCTGACCGGGTATAGTGCCCTCAAGAACAAATGAGTTGGGTGGGTAGTGTGATGGCGACGGTATTGGCGCTCTATCAGCAAGCCCCGTACTGGGCTTGGCTGGGACTGGCGGGCGTGTTTGTCGTGGTGGCTTTGGTGACCGGCGCGCGGGTGCTGATCGGCCCAGTCCTCGCCGCCGTCGTGCTGGCGTCTCTCGGCCTGATGAACATCCACATGGCCCTGTCTGCAGAAACCGCCCTGTTCCTCGCTATCGTCCTCGTCACCTATATCGTGCCGCGCTGGCTTGCGACTCCGCGCGTTGCGCATGTCCAGGGCTTTTCGGAGCCCGGTCGCTCCAAGCCGCCGAAGAAGATGGAGATGGGCACCGTGGACCGGGCGACAAAGCTGGTCGGCCGGATCGGACGCACGACCAGCGAGTTCGCCAACGGCGTCGGCCGCGTCTGGATTGAGGGCGCCGAGTGGGCGGCTGAGCTTGAGTCCGGGGACGACATGATGCCTCCCGAAGCCCCCGTGCGGGTGACCCGGGTCATCGGCGGCGTGCGTCTGCAGGTCCAGGGCCTCGACCGCTGATCCGTCCGCAGGATCTCCTGCGACCGGGTCCAGACGGCCTCTACTGCCCCCCCGGCGACTTCTACATTGATCCGGTGCGCCCGGTGAATCGGGCGGTCGTCACCCACGGACACGCCGACCACGCCCGCGCCGGCCATAGGCAGGTGGCCGCGACGGCCGAAACCCTCGCCCTCATGGCCGCACGCTACGGCGAAAACTTCGCCGGCGAGATGGTGGCGCTCCCCTACGGTGAAACGCTGACCCGGGACGGCGTCGACATTCGCCTGACGCCTGCCGGGCACGTCCTCGGCTCAGCCCAGGTCACCGTGACGTGGCGGGGACTGAGGATCACCGTATCCGGCGACTTCAAGCGCGCCGCCGACCCCACCTGCACGGGCTTCGAGCCCGCGCCCAGTGACATCTATGTCACCGAAGCGACCTTTGGCCTGCCGGTCTTTCGCCACCCTCTCGCCAGCGCGGAGGTGGACAAGCTGCTCACCTCCATCCGCCAGTTTCCGGAGCGGACGCATCTGGTTGGGGCCTATTCCCTCGGCAAAGCCCAGCGCATCATCGCCCTCCTGCGCCTTGCAGGGTATGAGGCGCCGATCTTCATCCACGGGGCGCTGACGGCGGTGAACGCGGTCTATCAGCGGTTCGGCGTCGATCTTGGCGCGTTGGAGCCCGCAACCTTGAAGGATCCAAAAGGCGAGAAGGCCGACTTCGCCGGGCGGATCGTGGTCGCCCCGCCGTCCGCCTTCCACACCCCATGGGCCCAGCGCTTCCAGGACCCGGTTCTCGCCTTCGCCAGCGGCTGGATGAGCGTGCGCGCAAGGGCGCGCCGCCAGGGCGTGGAGCTGCCGCTGATCATCAGCGATCACGCCGACTGGGGCGAACTGACCGACACGGTGCGC
>CAIUZX010000517.1 GCA_903903715.1 uncultured Caulobacterales bacterium | reverse complement strand
CGCGCCGTGATAGATCGCGAGGCCCGACGGGGCGATGGACGGGACCCAGTTGACCAGCGCCGGGGTCATGCCCGGATAGTCTCTCCACGGAGAGATGCGCGCGCCGGAATAGTCGAGGCCGTGGGTGGCGACGGGCCAGCCGTAGTTGGACCCCGCCCGGATCACGTTCACTTCGTCCCCGCCGCGGGGGCCGTGCTCATGCTCATAAAGTCGCCCGGAGGGAGCGTCATAGACGAGGCCCTGCGGATTGCGGTGGCCAAGGCTGTAAATGGCTGGGTTCGCGCCTGCGCGGCCCACAAACGGGTTGTCCGCCGGGATCTTGCCGTCATCGGTCAGGCGCACGAGCTTGCCCATGGTGGTGTCGAGCTTTTGCGCCCGCTCGCGATAGTCAAAGCCGTCGCCGGTCGAGCAGACCAGCGTCCCGTCAGGAAGAAAGGCCATGCGCCCGCCGAAATGCACGGGCGTGTCCTTGTCCGGCGTGACGCGGAAGATCTCCTTCTGTTCAACCAGATGATCGCCGTCGAGGCGCGCGCGCATCACATGCAGCGCGTTGTGTCCGGCGTCTCCGGCCGCATAGCTGAGATAGATCAGGTGGTTGCGGGTAAAATCCGGGTGCAGGACCACGTCGAACAGGCCCGCCTGGCTCTCGACATAGACCGGGGGAACCCCCACGATCGACTTGGGGTCCAGCTTGCCTGCATGGATGCGACGCAGACGCCCGACACGTTCCGTCACCAGAAGGTCGCCATCAGGCAATTGCGCGATGGACCAAGGGTGGTCGAGCCCGGTGGCGATGGTCTCGACATTGAGCTCCGCCCGGGTCAGAGGCTTCAGGGTGGCGAGGCCCTCCATCGGCTCGGCCGCCACGACAGACGAAGCGACAAACAGCGCGGACACAGCAGCTGCGAGCCCTGTGCTCAGAACACCTGAAGTTCGCATATCGCTTGTCTCCATCCCCGGTGCGGCGATTATAGATCACGTTTCGGGTGTGATGTTCGCACGCTTCGAATGTAGAGTGATACGCGAGACGGATCACGGACCCAAGGGAGAGCGGACATGCGTGTGCTGAAAGTGATCGGCCCCTTCTTGGCAGCGTTCGCCGCAGCGTTCGCCGGGGTGAGTCTTGCACATACGCAGTTCGTGCTGGCGGGATTGAGCGGCGTGGGCGCGGCGCCCACCTTCGCGGAGAACCTGCACACCTGCATCGCCGACCTCGGCGGCCTCTTTCCCAGCCTCGGCCCCGTACTGGTCCTCGCGCTCGCCATCGGTTTTCTGGTCGCGGCCGGACTGAAGCGGGTGCTGACGCCGCTAGCCGGCGTCGCCTATCCGATCGCAGGCTTCGCAGCGATGGCGACCGCGCTGATCGCCATGCGGATATCCTTTCACTCGACGCCGCTGGCAGGCGCGCGAGGCTTGGAAGGCTTCGTCGTCGTCTGCCTGATGGGCGCGCTGGGCGGCTTCGTTTTCTCCGCCCTTCTGCCCAAGGCGAAGGGGTAAGCGCACCTCCCCCTATCACCGCGCCAGGATCAAGCGGCGCATAAAACGGCCGCTCTCTGATAAGGGGCCAAACGCGCGAAGCATAAAAAGGCCGCGCTCAGTTAAGAGCCCTAGGACGCGGGGCATAAAAAAGCCGCGCTCTGTTAAGAGCGCGGCATAAAGTCTGCGGGAAGAAGACGCCCAATCGGGCAAGACCAAACTCGCGTCTTGCGGACGCTACGTCAAACCGCAATGCGCTTGCCCGGCGACACTGTGTGCACCTGCTGAAAATGACGGCGCCGCGCATCTTTGCAGACACGCGGCGCTCGAAATTTCAGCAAAGAAAAGGGGGCGACGAGGGCGTGCCCCCGTCGCCCGAGGCGCCCGAGGCGGGATCAGAACTTCTTCGTGACCGACAGACCGTAGGTCCGCGGATCGCCGATGAAGATGTTGGTGAACAGACCGGACGAAGCGTCGGTCAGGTATTGGTCCTGAATGTACTTCTTGTCGAAGACGTTCTTGACGTAGGCCTGGATCTTCAGATCCCAGTCACGCTTCTCGACCAGCAGAGCAAAGTTGGCCAGTTCGTAAGCCTTGGTCTCGTCATGCGCCGTATTGAAGATGCGCGCATAAGACTTGTCCTGGAAGTAGAAGTCGGCGTGCGGCGTGACCGTCCAGCCGCCATCCAGGGCCATTTCGTACTGAACGCCGAGGCTGGCGGTCAGATGCGGCGAGTTCGGCAGCTCCTTGCCTTTCAGATTGACGTCCTTGCCGGGGAGGGAGCCAACTGTGGCGCCCGTCGTCGGATCGGTCGTTCCCGAAAGGCTGAGACCGAAGGCGCCCAGCAACGGCGCAAGCGCCGCCCGATTGGCCACCAGACCGTTGATCCCGTCACAGGACATGTAATAGCCCGGATCAGAGAACAGGCCCGAGATCGGGGCCAGAACCGTGGCCGGCAGCAGACCCGCGCGCTTGGCGTTGATCAGAGCCTGGACGGTCGCGACGTCAGAGGTCTTGGCGATGCAGTTCGCCGCGCCCAGAGACTTCACCACCGTGAAGGTCGGATCGCCATTCGTCAGGTCAAGCTGGTTCGGCGTGGCCCCGCTGGTGATCTCCGTGTGGAGATAACCCATGTTGCCGTTGATCCGCAGGTGACGCACCGGCTCCCACAGGCCTTCGACTTCAAGCCCCGAGCACTTGGCGTTGATGTGCGTGTTGACCGAGTTCCGGTTCACGATCGCCGAGATCTGGTAGCCCTGAT
>CAIUZX010000516.1 GCA_903903715.1 uncultured Caulobacterales bacterium | reverse complement strand
GTGACTGCGACCAAGGCTCTCGGAGCGGAGGTCGAACACTTCGACCGTAACATGGATGACCGCGAAGCCATCGGTCTGAAGCGGGCAACAGAAAGAGGCGCCGTCCTCGTTCCGCCGTTCGATGATCCCTTCATTATTGCGGGGCAGGGTACGGTGGGACTCGAGATCGCGCAGCAGATGGCGGACATGGGCGCTTCGCCGGACGTCGTCTGCTCCTGCGCCTCCGGTGGAGGACTGATCGCGGGGCTGGCGCTGGCTCTTGAACAGGAGGCGCCGAAGGTCAAGATCATCGTCGCCGAACCTGCTGGTTATGACGACCATGCTCTCAGTCTCGCTAGCGGGGAGCGCACACCTCATGCCCCTGCCGGTCCCAGCCTTTGCGACGCGCTGCTTGCGCCCATTCCAGGACGTCTGACATTTCCGATCAACTTGCATCGGGTGTCTGGAGCGGTGTCCGCTACCGACGACGAAGTGCTGGACGCTATGGGGCGGGCGTTTACCTTTCTGAAGCTGGTGATCGAACCGGGCGGCGCCGTGGGCCTTGCCGCCGCACTTCAGGGTCGGCTGAACTTAAATGGTGGAACTGCCGTCATCGTCGCCTCTGGAGGCAACGTCGATCCTGACATTTTCGCGCGCGCTTTGGCGCGCCTCTAGTTGCCCAGAATTGAGTCGATGGTCGGCAGCGGCGCCCAGGTGCCTCGCTTCAGATCTTCGGCCAGGGTCAATGGCGCGGAACCGCCGTTTAGTCTGGCGCGGTAGATCGCCTTGTTCTCCATCACCCGCATCACGTAGATGCGCGTTTCGGTGAAGGGGATGCATTCCAGGAAATCGGTGGGATCGGCGCCGGTTTTCCTGGGATCTCCGCAGGTGTTGACCCAATCCGCAGGGCGTCCGGGTCCAGCATTGTACGCAGCGGCGGCCAACACGAAGGATCCACCGAACTGGCTCGTCAAACGCCCCAGGAAATAGCCGCCTAGGGTCATGTTGTAGGTCGGCTCATCCAGTCGGACGTGCGAGTACCTGATGCCCAGATTCTTGGCGAGGTGCGCCGCCGTGGAGGGCATCAGCTGCATCAGGCCGCGCGCGCCGACGCCGGATTTGGCGTGAGGATCGAAGCTGCTTTCCTGCCGGGCGATGGCCAGCATGAAATCCGGCTCCGCCGACCCTGGGGGCTGAGGCGTGTCAACGACCGGGTAGCCGCGCTCAGGCAGGTAGTAGCCCCGGTAGTTGCCGGCCCGCGCAACCCGAAGCGCAAGGTCTTGGTCGCCCGCTCCGCGGGCCAGATCGACGAGTTGCACATAGTCCTCGGTCTTGCTCGACGTCTCTGCAGCCGCAAGCATGACCGCGCGAAAGTCCTCGCGATCGCCGATGGCGGCGAGCTTGCGGGCGGCGATGACCATTTCGCGGGCGTCGAAATTCACGCGATCTTGAGCGGTCGGGACCGGGTCGTGTCCAATGGTCAGCGTCTTCTGGCCGATCTCCTGCGCAGAGAGCATGCCGTAGAAAGTCGTGTAGTAGGCGGCGCCTTTCGTGAACAGCGCCTTGGCGTCCTCGCCATCGCCGCGCGCCTGAGCCGCCCGTGCGCGCCAGTAATAGGCTCTGCTGATTGTTATCGAGGATTGTGCGACCTGCTGAACGACCGCGAAATGCTGTTCGGCGAGGGCGGGGTTGTGAAGTCGCTGCAAGGCGATCCATCCCGCGTAAAACTCGGCTTCTGCAAGGTCGGCGCTCGGCTTCAAGCCGGTGCCTGACGCTGCCGCATAGGCGCCCGCGTTATCACCGCTGCGGATTAAGGACAGCATCAGTGCGCGTCGCTCACTCCAGATGAAGCCGGCCACGTCAGATTTGTCCGGCACGTTCGCAGGAAAGCTTCGCACCAGGCTGGCGGAGATGACGTCGAGGTTCCTTCGGCGATAAAAGCGAGAGCGATCAAACGCCAGTCCGGGATCGTCCTGGAGCGCCGGCGGCACACGATTTACGGCCTCGGGCGCGGAGTTGTGCTCCGCACGAAGCGCGATCCTCGCCTCGGCCAGCAGTCGATGGTCAGTATCGACGAGGTCCATCATGGCCTTCGCGGCCGGACCTTGCTGTCCATAGAGCAAAGTGGATAGGCGGGCTGCATGGTCTTCCGCCGTCAAGAACGACGAAAATCGCGCGAGCATCCTGGACTGAAGATCGGCGTCGAAGATGTGTTCGCGCCAATGGTGTCGAATAACGTCTTTGGCCTGGTCGATCTGCCCGACCGCCTGGAGCGCTCCGCCGAGGGCCATCGCGCCTTCTGGAGTGTCTGGGTCGCGTCCGTCAAACCAGTCGATGATGGCCTTGGGCCCCAGGCCCGACGATTCAATGGCCTTCTCGGCGCCCGCCTGTCGTCGCGAAGATCTTGGCCAGCCCGCGAGGTCCTTCCTTGCGGCGTCGAGCGTCCGGAAATCCACGCGGGTTGCGGCATTGTCGATCAACGCCCACTGAACCGCGTGTCGCTCAGCGGGGTTGGAAAGACGAGACAGTCCGGCGGAAACAGTCGACGCATCGCCGGTCTTGGCGGCATGCATCAGTTCACGAAAGGCGGCAAGGCTCGCGCCGCCGGCTGAAAGAGGCAACATCGGCGCGGGGGCGTTGGTGTCAGGCGCCGGTTGCGGCGTTGGTGCGTCCGGCTCCTGCAAGCTCGTGTAGGGCACAGGTTCGGCGGCCGCCATCGACATTCCCACCCAGGCGCAG
>CAIUZX010000515.1 GCA_903903715.1 uncultured Caulobacterales bacterium | reverse complement strand
GCAGGCGGTCGCCGCTGGGATCGTCCCAGGGCACGCCTGAGGCATGCACCTTCGTCCCCGGCGCCTGACCGATGATCAGCAATCTGGCCGACCTCGCGATCCGCACCACCGGACGCGGCCCGTGCGGCAGATGGGCGGCGCAGATCCGGCAGCCGCGCACCTCGACCAGCAGATCTTGGAGGGTTTGGTCCGCCCCGCTCATTCGCCGGCAAGTTTGAGGATCGCCGCGCTTTCCTCCGGCGTGATTGGCGTGACCGACAGGCGGAACTGGCGGAACATGGCCATGCCCGTCAGCTCCGGCGCAGCCTTCATGGTCGCCAGTGGAACGGGGGTCTTCAGCGCGCGGACGGGGGCGACATCCACGGCGACAAACCGCCCCGCAGGGTCGGATGGGTCGAGATAGGCTTCCCGCACAATCGTCGCGACGCCGACCACCGCCAGATCCTGCACCGAGTGATAATAGAAGGCCTGATCGCCGATCTTCATCGCCTTCAGATACAGCGCCGCCTGATTGTTACGCACCCCGTCCCAGATGGTGCGGCCGTCGCGGACAAGGTCGGAGAAGCTGTATTTCTGCGGTTCGGACTTGACCAACCAGGCGGCGTTCAGCGTCGTCATAAGGCGTTCCCAGCGGAGATCTTTGAGCACCCCACACCTGCCGCGCTTTCCTCTTTGCGACAAGTCACGCAAGAGTGACCGGGCTGAATGTGGCGCTGAAGTGTCCGTTGTGGTAGTGTTTCGCCATGTCAACGAGTGCACCCTGAGGGGCGAAGTTGGACCGCCGAACCGACGAACAGCGTCGCTGGCGGTCAGAACGGCGCGTTGACCCTTCCCAGAAGCCAAATCCCAGAAACCAGAACCGGAGCTCCGGACATGCGGTCGCAAGACCCGCCGACGCTGGCTGATATCCAGCGCGGGCGAAGATTCACATGGAAGATCGGACTGAAGATCGCCGCCGTTCTCGGCTTCGAGTTCCTCGCCTTGAGGGTGCTTGGGCCGGAACTCATCAATATGCACCAGGATCTGGCCCTCGTCGGGGCCGTGATCGTGTTCGCCGCGGCGATCGTCGCCGCAGGCTGGCTCGTCTTCCAGATCAGGACGGACATCCGTCTCCTGAAGGCCGAACGGCGCACGTCGCCGCGCCAGCTCCACTGAACATGAAACAAGAGGATACTATGAAGAAGATCATGATCATCGCCGTCTCGGCGCTGGCGCTCGCTGGCTGCGGCCAGGTTCAGCCCGGCCACGTCGGTATCCGCGTCAACCAGTACGGCAGCAATGCGGGCGTGAGCAACGAAGCGCTGGGCGTCGGCACCTACTTCACACCCTTTGGCACGAGCATCTACGAGTATCCGGTGTTCACCAACACCTACACCTATACGAAGAGCGCTACGGAGGGACAGGCGGTCAACGAGGAGTTCAACTTCCAGGACCGTAATGGTCTGGGCCTCAGCGCCGACATCGCCGTCAGCTACTCGGTGAACACCCAGCTCGCGCCCAAGCTGTTCCAGAAGTACAGGACCGACGCCGCCGGCATCATCGCCGGACCTTTGCGCAACACCATCCGCAACGCACTCGTGAACCGGGCGGCGGCGATGGGCGTCGAGGAGATCTACGGCCCGCGCAAGCAGGAGCTGCTCGCCAATGTGCAGAGCGACGTGGCGGCCTATTTCCTCCCGTATGGCCTGAACATCGAAAAGCTGTTCTGGGCGGGGAACGTGCGCGTGCCCGAGGTCGTGCTGGCCCAGATCAACAACAAGATCGCCAACGAGCAGCGGGCTCTAGCCGCTCAGGCCCAAGTCGCCACGATCCAGGCCGAAGCCCAGCAGCGTATCGCCGCGGCCGAAGGTGAGGCGAAGGCGATCCAGCTTCAGGGCGCGACCTTGCGCGCCAATCCCGAAGTGCTGCGTCTGCGGGCGATCGAGAAGTGGGACGGCAAGCTGCCGCAGGTCACCTCCGGCGGCACGCCCTTCATTCAACTGAAGGAATAAGACATCTCCGTCGGAGCTCGCCTCGGCGTCGGCGGCGGAGAGCTGGCTGAGGATGGTGATCTTCTGCCAGATCTTCCGGCCGAGGTTCGAGGTCAGGTCCTCGATATCGTTCACCGCAGCGATCACATCCGGATCGCGGGAGCTGGCGGCATAAAGCGCCGCCAGCTTCGAGATCAAGGCCAGAAGCTCGGCGCAGTAGTCGAGATAGCGCAGCAACTGCCCCTCGGTCATCCGCCGCACAGGCGACGAGGCGGTGGGCGCGGCGCCCGACAGGACAGCAGACGGATCCTTGGTCAGCTGGTGCATGTCGATGACGTGCGCGAAGGCGCGCAGGCGGTAGAGATCGTTGAGCGCCCGCGAGCGCTTCCAGCGCTTCTCGAGCCCGCCGAGAAACCACAGGGCGCCAAAGGTCAGGACGCCAAGGTTCATCGCGGAGTCGAGCCCCTGCGTCAGCGAGATCGCATTTTCCTTCTTCACCGCCAACAGCCAGTCGATGCGGCTCGCCAGCATGAGGGTGACGCCCCCCGCCGCTGCAATGACAAGTCCGACGAGCGCCTGCAGGCCGAAATAGGGCCTCGCGAGGGCCGAGGCGCGCCGCGCCGTCACCGCTGCGGTCTCCGTGAGATCCGCGCAAACGACCGACAGGCCGGAGTCCGGAAACCGCTCGTCAATGCGCGCGTGGAGCTGGTCGAGGGTGGCGATCACCCGCTCCGGATCCAGCACCAGTCGCTTCAACGTTCTGCGGTCGCCCATCTTGTCCCCGGCCTGGGTCAGTCCCTGAAGGTTGCGCCCCAAGGTAACAGTCCCTGGGCCTCTGGCGAGACCCCAAGATCGCAGGATTAGCCATAAACCGCGAATGTTTCGTTAGACGCGACATCGTTATATAGTTTGGCTACATAGCGGCTGAATTCCCCCCAGGACCCTTTTCTTGACCGAAGCGATCTGGACCACCCTGAAGCTGGCGACGCTGACCACGGTCTTGCTGCTGGCGCTCGCGACGCCGCTGGCCTGGCGGCTGGCGCGGGGCAAGGGTCTGTGGCGGGACGTGGTCGGCGCCCTGGTGGCGCTGCCGCTGGTGCTGCCGCCCACTGTGCTGGGCTTTTATCTCCTGCTGGCCTTCGCACCGGGAAGCCCGCTAATGGCGCCGTTCGCCGCACTAGGGGCGCCGAGCCTCGCCTTCACCTTCGAAGGGCTGGTGGTCGGATCGGTGATCTACTCCCTACCCTTCGCCGTGCAGCCGCTTCGCAACGCCTTTGAAGCCATGGGGGATGCGCCGATGGAGGCGGCGGCCATGTCCCGCGCAGGTCCCTTGGACGCCTTTTTCACCATCGCCCTGCCGATGGCGCGGCGGAGTTACCTGAGCGCAGCGGTGCTCGTCTTCGCCCACACGGTCGGGGAGTTCGGTGTCGTGCTCATGATCGGCGGCGCCATTCCCGGCAAGACGGACGTGGTCTCGGTGAAGATGTACGAGCTGGTCGAGTCTTCCCGTACTGCCGAGGCGCACATGCTGGCGGCGGGCCTCGTCCTCTTTTCCTTCGCCGCCCTACTCTGCGTCTACGTCTTTGATCGCCGCGCGGCGAAGGGCTTCAGATGACCGCGCCAAATCTCGACATGGAGCTTGCAGGCGACGCTTATGGTCGGCGGTTCGCGTTCAGCTGCAACCTGCCCCTGTCGGGCGTGACGGTGATCACCGGCCCGTCGGGCGCGGGCAAGTCCACGCTGCTGCGCTGCCTTGCGGGTCTCAGCCGACTGCCAGGTCGCATCCGGATGGGCGACGAGACCTGGCAGGACGGGCGACTGTTTGTCCCGCCGCATGAACGAGAGGTGGGCTTCGTCTTCCAGGACACCCGTCTCTGGCCGCACATGACTGTTCGGGAAACCCTGACCTACGCCGCCAGACGAGCGCGGGGCGCAGTGCGGGTGGGTGAAGACGAAACGATCAGCCTTCTCGGCCTAGCCCCCCTGATGGACCGGTCGGCGACTGCGCTCTCCGGCGGCGAGCAGCAGCGGGTCGCGATCGGCCGGGCGATCCTGTCCCAGCCCGCCCTGCTCTTGCTGGACGAGCCGACGGCGGGCCTCGACCGCGACCATCGCGCGGAGATGCTCAGCCTCATCGCGCGGCTCACTGGCGTGCTCGACACCCCCGTCCTCTATGTCACCCACGACGCGGTGGATGCGGTCCGGCTGGCGGACCGGCGGATCGAAGTCGCTGAGGGACGCATTGCGGGGGTCGTGCTGGATCGACCCTCGGACCCGCTGGAAGGCTTATCGGCGGAGGCCCGCGACGGTCTCGCCCGTGCAGCGCTGGCCGCGGGACTTCCGCCCGCTTGAGCTTAGTCGACCGCGAGAATGACGTGTGAGGCCTTGATCAGCGCCGTCGCCGCCTCACCGACGGCGAGGCCGAGTTCCTCAGCCGCCGAACGGGTGATCACCGCGACAAGCTGCTTGCCGGGGGCGAGCTCCAGTGTCACCTCGTCGTTCACCGCGCCGGTCTCGTGCGCCACGACCACCCCTTCGAGTGCATTGCGGGCGGAGGTGCGCAAGGCCCCCTCCCCGGTCGCCAGGATCACGGAGCTCGCGCTGATGAGGGCCAGCGCCTCGCGACCGGCGACAAGGCCAAG
>CAIUZX010000514.1 GCA_903903715.1 uncultured Caulobacterales bacterium | reverse complement strand
GTAGATCCCGACAGAATATTTCGACAGGAAGCCGCCGTTGGCGCCGACGAAGCCGTTGGCGTCCGGCTGTTCGCGCAGAGCCCGGATCATGCTCGCAATGGCGTGCATGGAGTAGTTGTTGCCCGCACCGCCGAAGAAGGGCAGGCCGCCGGTCGTCGTCAGCGGACGGGGATCGTCCGGCCCGATGCCCAGTCCGTCCAGCATGTTGAACACGGCGATGGGAAAGCAGCTGTAGAAATCGAACAGGTCGATATCGCTCAGCGCCAGCCCGGCCGCGGCGAGGGCCGCCTCCGCCGCCAGCACCGAAGCCGGGCTCTTTGACAGGTCCTGCCGCTCGATAGGTGTCCGCTCGGCAACGTCCGCGCCGCCATAGAGATAGATGATACGATCCTTCGGCACGCCGAGCCTTGTCGCCGTCGCGACGGAGGTCATCAGCACGGCGGCGCCCTGGTTGGCCTGGTCCCGCGCGATCACGCGGCGGGGGAAGGGGTCTGCGACGATCCGGTTGCGCGGGGTGATCTCGGCGATCTCGTCGGCGGTGAGCGCTTCCGGCGCCATGGCGTGCGGGTTGTGGGCGGCGACCTCTGTGAACGGGGCGAAGAGGTCGCCCATCTTGGCGCGATAGGCGGCGCGGGACAGGCCGAGGCGCCTCCGGCGAGCGTTCTCGAACAGGGCGTAGAGGTGGATGGGCGTGCGCGCGCCGTGGCGGGCGAGCTCTGCGGTCAACAGGCCTTCGAGCCCAAGGCCGCGATCTTCCAGAGCGCCTTCGACCGTTTCGGACCAGTCGCGGGTCTCTCCCTGGCCGCTGAGGTGACGGACCGTGGAGATGGCTTCAGACCCCACGAGTAGGGCCATGTTCGTCTCGCCCCTGGCGATGGCGTGGGCGAACTCGTTGACGAGGTGCTGCGGCCCCTGACCGCCCACCGGCTCCCAGATCGCGCGGGCGGGGTTTGCGCCCAGGCGATGGGCGACGGAGCGGGGGAAGTTGTTGGAGCAGCCGAAGGGCGCGGCGAAACCGGGCCCCGACACCTCGAACTGCCGGATCGCGGCGATCACGTCGAGCTCGCCGGTCAGAGCGGCGGCTGGACCTGCATCCTCCAGCGCCGCTTTCGCCGCCAGCGCCGCCAGATCCGCCGGGGAAAGGGCCTGATAGTCCTCAGCGTCGATCCGCTCGGACGCTTCTCCGACACCGATCAGAACGGGTGTGAGATCCTGGGTCATGGGGCGGCGCCTTCCCTGCAGAGATTTTCCGAAACGTTAGACCTGTTGACGCTGGGGCGGGCAAGCGCCTATCGCCAAGCTGCGGAGACGCGCTTCGACAAGGATATGTGAGATGACGAGACCTGTGGTCGTCACCGGCGGCGACGCCAACTATTTTCCGCTGATCGAGGAGCTGTGCGCCTCCGTCCGCGGGTTCCGGGATGCGGACGCCATGGGCCTGGCCGTCATCGACGGCGGGCTGGAGGCGGGTCAGATGGCGCACCTGTCGTCGCGCTATGGCGCGCAGATCCTGCAGATGGGCTGGGGCTTCGATCTGCCGGCCTCCAGGATCGCCGGACGGGATTACTTGAAGATCCTGACGACCCGGACGTTCCTGGACCAACACCTGACCGACGCGGACGTCATCGTCTGGATCGACAGCGACGCCTGGGTGCAGGACATCTCGGCCGTCGATCTCCTGCGCAAGGGCGCGGACAAGAGCGGTCTGGCCGTCGTATCGCAGACCTCGCGCTACAGCGAAGTCGTGATGACCCTCGAATGGGCGGCGTTCGGCTACGCCAAGGTCAAGGCGCAGCTCTACAAGAACGCGCGCCGCGCAGGGCTGTCGGAGGAGATCGCACGGAAGGTCGGGGACAAGCCGACCTTCAACGCCGGCGTCTGGGCGCTGCGCCGGGATGCGCCGCACTGGGAACGGTGGCGCGCGCGGCAGGCCGAGGTGATCGGCCGCGGCCGGATCTTCACCTCGGACCAGCTGGCGCTCGGGCTCATCGTGCACGCCGACGGCTATGACGTCGAGCTTATGCCGGAGACCTGCAACTATATGGGGCCGTTCTGGTGCTGCACGCCGGACGAGGGCCTGCTGGTCGAACGCTACCTGCCGAATGCACCGGTGGGCATTGTGCACATGGCGGGCTACGACCACATGCGCCGGGATCTGGCGATTGGAACCGAAGTTCGGACAACCGACGGCCGGACGATCAACAAGTCGCTGCGCAGACCGGCCTGGGTGAAGGGGTAGAAATAGCC
>CAIUZX010000513.1 GCA_903903715.1 uncultured Caulobacterales bacterium | reverse complement strand
TCGACCTGCAGGCCTCGCCAATCGCGCCCACGCGCCGGTCGGGTCCTGCGGCGCGCATGCATCGCGTCATTTCGCGCACCTAGATATTCAGGGCCTTCCACCAACGAAAACGGCCGCCCGGTGAGGGGCGGCCGCGTCCGAACCGGTGGGTCCCGGCAGGATCTTAGAAGGCGAGCTTCAGGGTGATCTGATAGCTGCGGCCCGCCTGGTAGGTGAAGGTGTTGGCTGCACCGCCGGTCGCGACCGTGCGGGCCAGCGTGGTGGTGCCGTTCAGGAAGGCCGAGCCCTTCGCGTTCGTGATGCTGGTCCGGTCACCCAGATTGATCACCTGCGCTTCGAGGCTGTAGTGGCCCCAGCGGTAGGTCGTCGTCAGGTCGGTGTTGCTGAACGCCTTGATATGGGCGGTCGGCGGGGTGGTCTTCGAGGCCGCCGTCAGGTCCTGAGGTCCGACGATCTTGGACGTCAGGTTGGTGACGATTTCGTCGCCGCTGAGCAGCAGGCTCGACTTGGCGTGACGGACGCCCCAGGCGGCGGTCCACAGCGGCGCCGCTGCGAGCTGGTGGCCGTTATAGCCCGGGTTCAGCGGGTCGCCGTAGCCGCGCGCCGAGTTGTAGGTGGCGTTGCCGAACACGCTGAAACCGTAGTCGAGGAGGTAGGTGCCCTGAGCCTCGATACCGCGATACACCGCGCCGCCGAGGTTGGTTTGATAGGTTTCGTTGGTGGTCAGATCCGTCAGGGTTTGGATCTTGTGCTTGAAGTCGATGTAGTAGACGTCAGCGTCCAGGGTGAACTTGCCGGCGTTCCAGACCGTGCCGGCCTGATAGCTGGTCGACTCCTGCGGAACCACCGGCTTGGCGAGCGGCGTGTTCACGTAGAAGGCCGAGATGTTCGGCACCAGGAACCCTTGCGCATATTGAGCGTAGACCGCGAGGTTGGACTGAACGCGGTAGTTGGCGGTCAGGTAGGGCAGGGTCTTGGTGTAGGTGTTCTCGGTAAAGGAGGGCTGGATGGAACCCTTCACCGCCAGAGCCGGGGCGTGCACATAAAGCTTGAAGTTCACGTACTTCACGCCGGGGGTGATGGTCAGGTTTTCCAAGGGGCGCCACTCGAACTGAGCGAAGCCCTGATACTGATGCCAGCCGGAATATTCGTTGTAGGCGATGTTGAGCGGCACCTGGCAGGCGCCGTCATAGGTCTTGCCCGGAGCGACTTGCACGGGCCCGCCGTTACAGCCCGACGGGCCGGGGAACAAGGCCGCCACTTCGCGATAGTCCGGCTGACGGGTCAACAGGTCGATATCAAAGCGGTAGCGCTTGGTCTTGGCGATCTCGTACATGCCACCGACGGTCAGCGTGCCGAAGTCGAAGTTCTGGGTCGCCTTGAAGGAGTCGCCGCTCACCCGGTATTCGTTGCGCTTCAGGTAGCCCTGCAGGCCCGCGCTGGACACGGTGTAGCCCTTGCCGCCGATGGGGTACGTCGCCGCCGGCGTCAGGAACACCAGCTTCTGCTTCGTGACGTTTGCCGGTGCGGTCGCGTCGGCGCCGTTGTCGTTCGCCGACAAGGTCTTGTTGGTGTACCAGTAGCTGTAGAGCGTGTTTTCGACGGACAGGCCGCGGCCCAGATCGCCATTGAGTCTCAAGTACTCAAAGTCCGTCTGCTTCTTCGTGTAGTTGTAGTCCTTGAAGGTCGAATAGGTCGGGTCATTGCTCAGCGCAAAACGCTTGCCGTAGGCTTCCGTCTGAGCGACCGTCGCGGCGGCGCTGGCGTCGCCCTGATAGTAGTTGTCGTCATTGCGGGTGAACAGGAAGGTCGTCGACCACTTCGAGGTGATCGGCAGTGTCGCCTTGATGAACTGGTTCTGACCCGCGCTCGCGCTGTTCGTCAGGTACCCGTCCGTCTGGTATTCCATGAAGTTGGTGACGATATTCAGATCGTGCAGGTTCTTCATCGGGCCAGTGGCGAGGGTGGTCACGCCCTGGACGGTGCCGAAGCTACCCGCGGTCAGCGTCTGGCGGATTGTGAACTTGTCTTCGAAGGGCAGGGAGAACAGGTTCAGCGAGCCGCCGAAGCTGGCCTGGCCGAGGTCCGTCGCCGTGCCCGGGCCGTGGTCGATGACGACGCCGCCGATGGTCGAGTTCGGGAAGAAGGAGTTGGCGTGGTGGCTCGGGCCGTTGGTGTCGCCCCAGGCGATACCGTCGTACGTGATGTTGAATTCACCGTCCTTGAAACCGCGCATCGTGATCTTGGCGCCGTCCGTGGCGCCAGGGCCGTTCGCGTTCGGCACGCCGGCCATCGACGGGGCGAGCATCGCCGTCGTCGTGAAGTCGCCCACGCGCGGCGTGGATTCTTCGATGAACTTGCGGGTGATCACGGCCTGCGGTTCGGTCGCCTTCAGGGACGACTTCACCGGCGCGGCGTCCGCCGCCTTGCCGACTGGAGCGGTGACCTTCACCGCTTCGACTTCCGGCGGATCAGTGTCCGTCGAGGCGGCGCGATCGGCGGCGTGCGCGACCGACAGGGTCAGCGTCGACGCGGCGACGCCGATAACGAGGCGAGACGCCAGTTTCGACGTAAGGCGGCGAGAATTCATGATGTAACTGCTCCTTGAACATCCTGTTGTTTCGGAGCGCCTCAACCACATAACACTCCAAGGGCGGGTTCAAAAACTTATTGATCCGTACACTGAAATATTCGCAACGTAGTCTGAGGCAGGACGCGCCGATTGAGATTGCAAGACGTCAAGCGGCGATCAGATTGAAGT
>CAIUZX010000512.1 GCA_903903715.1 uncultured Caulobacterales bacterium | reverse complement strand
TCGAAGAAGAGGCCGACGCCCAGCATCCTGTTGATCAGCCAGGTGCCGCCCACGCGGGCCGTCCAGCGATCGTCCGTACGGTCGATGCCGCGATAGTCGTCGTGCGCGACAAAGGCGCGTCCCAGAAGGATGATATTCCGGCGAAGCTCGTGATCGACCTCCACGCCGCCGTTAGTGGTGACGTAGCCTGACGAGCGCGGATCCGCCGCATCGCCGACGGCCCGGTCCGCCGTGAAGGTCACCGTCGTCAGCGGCGTCACGAAATAGTCGAACCGCCCCGACAGGCTCAGCCCGCTCACCGACTGGAAGACCGACGAGTCGTAGTCCTGGTTCAGATAGCCGATCCGGAATTCACCGCGGATCAGGTGCGTCAGATCAAGCTTGGCGCCGGCGGTGACGTCGTACCCGCTGGAATCGCGATTCAGCACGGTCTGGGGCGGACCCAGCCGATAGCTTCGCTGGTTCAGGCCGCCCTGCACGAACACCGAGGTGTCCGGGCTCACCGCAAACTCGGCGCGTCCCGTTTCGGTCACTTCCGTCCGGTCGCGGGTCTTCTCCCCGCCATACACGCCAAAGCTCAGACCGTTGCCTTCGTAGCGATAGTCCGAAACCTGCACATTCTCCGTCAGGCGCACCCGGTTGAGCGTCTGCACCGCTCCCACGCGACCGTTCAGCACCGTGTAATGCTCCGGCCCGCTCGAGGTCGACAGCGTGCCGGTCTGGGCCTGCGACGTGGCCAGATACCGCGGCTCGGCCATGTAGGCGTAGCCCAGGCCGACGTTCAGGTTCGAGCCCTCGGCAATGTCATAGCGCCCAGACGCCCGCACCTCGGCCTCCGTCGCATTCTGGCTCGAGTTCGAACCGTAAACGCTGAACGCCGCCCGACCGTAAAGCTCCAGCATGTTGCGCGACCAGTCCGAACGCATCGTCACTTCCGGCTGGAACAGGATCACCGTGTCCGAGACCGTGTTCGTATGCGCCGCAAAGATGTTGTCGCTCGCGTCCAGCGTCGTCGTCGCCTTCGGAAGGATCAGGAACGAACCCGCCCGGATCCCCACCGCGTCGTAATCCGGACGCGCGCGGTCCAGAACACCGGCGTTGCGCGACGCGGCCTGGTCGTCAACCGCCGCAACCTGCGCAAACGCCGTCGTCGAACAAAGTCCAACAGCCAGCGCCAGTGCGACAGACGACAGAGGCCTCGATGGAGCTTTGGCTTGCGACTTCATTCCAGAACCCTTCTTGTTTACCTAGACCGACGTCGTCGGATCCCATCCGACCGGTCTACACATTTGAAATTCCGCCCACGTCCCGCGACCCGCATCCCGAAAAAACGAGTTGTTGGCCGCGCGTCAGGCTCATGGACCGACGAGTGTCGTCGAATAGGACGCCGTACCAACCGCGCCTGCGGCGGGCAGACCCGGGTTTGCAAATGCCGCGCCAAAGCCCGACGTCGCCGTCGGCTGATCGAAGCCAAGTTGCGACTGGACCAGAGAGGCCGTGCCCAAGAGGGCGTTACGGGCGGAATCGTAGCCGTCACAACCTGCGTAGACGGATTGCAGCTCGGCCAATGCGTTCAGCACGTCCCGCGGCGCCGACCCCGACACCACCAGAGCCTGCTGAAGGGCCCGCCGGACCTGCGCCTCTTCAGCCTGAGGCGACAGCCCGCTGCGACGAACCGCAAGTTGGGCGCTGTTCATCGCGTAGATCAGCGAGCCTTCGAGGCCGCCGCGGCCAAAAGCCGTCACCAGGCCTGCGCAATGGGTGTTGAGACGATTGTAGCTCAGCTGCGCCTGGATCGCCGAACGGACCGCCGGCGCGCCGCCGCAGGCGAGCCCCTGAAGCCCGTCCGTCGAACAACCGAGGTTCCCGCCGGTCGAGGTGGCGCGGGCGAGGATCGCTCTCCCCGCCGCCGGGGCGCGCCAG
>CAIUZX010000511.1 GCA_903903715.1 uncultured Caulobacterales bacterium | reverse complement strand
TGCACGTCATGGCTCTGTGCCCCGGCGGCACCGCGACCAACTTCGCCGCCGTCGCCTCGGAGTCGCAGGCGCTGGCGGGGCCTCCGCCGGGCATGGACACCCCCGAATACGTGGCCAAGGCCGGGCTCGACGCCTTTTTGAAGGGCAAGACCTATCTGATCACCGGCAAGGCGAACCAGAACCTCGCCTGGATGCCGCGCCTCGTCAGCCGGGAGCAACTGGTCCTCATGGCGGGCAAGCGCTGGAAGACGGTGGTGGACCGGGTCGCCGCCCTCAAGTCCGCGTCGTAAGCCGGATCGCCGCGGCTTCGGCGACCTCAATCCCGTCAATGGCGGCGGACAGGATGCCCCCCGCATAGCCTGCGCCTTCGCCCGCGGGGTAGAGGCCTTGCGTGTTCAGGCTCTGATAGTCCGGCCCCCGTCGGATGCGCACGGGCGAGGAGGTGCGCGTCTCCACCCCCGTCATCACCGCGTCCGCCGTGTCGAAGCCCGCGATCTTGCGGCCGAAGGCGGGCAGGGCCTCCCGCAGCGCGTCAATCACGAAGTCCGGCAGGCAGGTGGAAAGGTCCGTCGGCGTGACGCCCGGCTTGTAGGACGGCACGATGGCGCCCAGGGTCTCCGATGGCCGACCGGCGAGGAAGTCGCCGACCGTCTGCCCCGGCGCGTCGTAGGCGCTCCCGCCCGCCTCGAAGGCCGCACGCTCCCAGTGGCGCTGCAGCGCGACGCCCGCCAGCGGGTGGCCGGGATAGTCGACCTCCGGCGTGATGCCGACCACCAGCCCCGCATTGGCGTTGCGCTCGTTGCGGGAATACTGGCTCATCCCGTTGGTGACGAGATGGCCGGGCTCGGAGGCGGCGGCCACGACCGTCCCGCCCGGGCACATGCAGAAGCTGTAGACCGTGCGCCCGTTGCTGCAGGCGTGGGACAGCTTGTAGTCCGCCGCGCCCAGATCCTTGTGCCCGGCGAAGGTCCCGAAGCGGGCGCGGTCAATCACCCCTTGCGGATGCTCGATCCGCACGCCCAGCGAGAAGGGCTTGGCCTCCATATAGACGCCGCGTTCGTAGAGGCGCTCGAACGTGTCCCTGGAGCTATGCCCAAGGGCGAGGATCACCGTATCAGAAGGGATCTCGGTCCCGTCCTCCAGCACGACGCCGCAGATCCGGCGCTTGTCGGGCGGGCCGTCCAGGGCGAAGTCCACCACCTTGCTCTGGAACCGGTACTCTCCCCCCAGCGCCTCGATCTTGGCCCGCATGCGCTCGACCATGCCGACCAGGCGAAACGTGCCGATGTGCGGATGCGCTTCGGTCAGGATTTCCGGCGGGGCGCCGGCGGCCACGAACTCGGTCAGCACCTTGCGGCCTAGATGTCGGGGATCCTTGATCTGGCTGTAGAGCTTGCCGTCGGAGAAGGTGCCCGCGCCGCCTTCGCCATATTGCACATTGGACTCAGGGTTCAGCTTGTGCCGCCGCCAGAGGCCCCAGGTGTCCTGCGTGCGCTCCCGCACCACCTTGCCGCGCTCGAGGATCAGCGGGCGGAATCCGGCTTCGGCGAGGATCAGGGCGGCGAACAGGCCGCAGGGGCCCGCCCCGATCACGATGGGGCGGAGGGGCTCGCTTCCGCTCGCCTTCGCCACGGGGAGATAGGTGGTGTCCGGAGTCGGGCGGACCTTTGCGTCGGGGGGAAGCTGACGCAGCACCGCCGCCTCGTTCTCCACCTCCACGTCGACGGTGTAGACCATCAGGATGGCGGACTTGCGCCTTGCATCGTGCGCGCGCCTTGAGATGGCGAGGGAGACGATGCCGCTCTCGGCGACGCCCAGCCGCTCCGCCGCCGCCGCGCACAACGCTTCGGGCGGATGGTCGATAGGGAGTTTGAGTTCGGTCAGGCGAAGCATGGCCGCGCTATAAACCCCAAGCGCGGCCCCGGGTCCAGCAATGGAAAGCGATTACCCGCTGTTGCGTAGGCCCGCTGCGATGCCGTTGACGGTCAGATGGATCGCGTCGCGCAGGTCGAGGTCCGCCTCGCCAGACCGATGCCGCCGGATCAGATCGACCTGCATGTGGTTGAGAAGGTCGATATAGGGGTTGCGCGCCTCGATGGCGGCGGCGAGGTCGGGATTGCGGCTTAAAAGCTCGGTCTGGCCCG
>CAIUZX010000510.1 GCA_903903715.1 uncultured Caulobacterales bacterium | reverse complement strand
CCGCGCCTATCACGCCCTGCCGCCCCTGACGCGCAAGTCGGACGGCCTGCCCGTGGGCGCGGTCGCCGGCTTCTGCAACATGATGTGGCGCCTGATCTGTGAGCTTCAGGCCGCGCACGCCGATGATGCGCCCACCCACCTCGCGGTGATCTTCGACGCCGCCGGGCCGTCGTTCCGCTCCGACATCTACGACCAGTACAAGGCCCACCGCCCCCCTGCGCCGCCGGACCTGATCCCCCAGTTCGCCCTGGTGCGCGAGGCGACGCGGGCCTTCGGCGTGCCGGCTGTGGATCTCACGGGCTATGAAGCCGACGACCTCATCGCCACCTATGCCCGGACGGCGGCGGATCGCGGGGACGAGGTGGTCATCGTCTCGTCCGACAAGGACCTGATGCAGCTGATCGACGATCGCATCGCCATGATGGACCCGGTCAAGCAAACCCGCATTGGCCGCGAGCAGGTGATCGAGAAGTTCGGCCTCGGCCCCGAGCGGGTGATCGAGATCCAGGCGCTCGCCGGCGACAGCGTGGACAATGTGCCGGGCGCCCCGGGGATTGGCGTGAAGACCGCCGCTCAACTGCTGACCGAGTTCGGCGACCTCGACACCCTTTTGGCCCGGGCGAGCGAGATCAAACAGCCCAAGCGCCGCGAAACCCTGATGACCTTCGCCGATCAGGTGCGGATGTCCCGCGAACTCGTGCGCCTCAAGCAGGACTCGCCCATGCCCGAGCCGCTGGACAGCTTCGCCGTCCGACCGCCGGACCCGGAGGTGCTGATCGCCTTTCTGGAGGCGATGGAGTTTCGCACCCTGACCGCCCGCGTCGCCGCAGCTTCTGGCGGGCCGCCGGTCATGCGCGCGTCACGTCCCGCCGACAAGTCCGCGCCAAGCGCACCGGTCATGCGCCCGTCCTATGCGCCGGGCCCACAGTCGGCGGCGCCCGCGGACGCCGCCCCCATCGACACCGGCGCCTATGTCTGCATCCAGGACCTTGCGACCCTCGATCAGTGGATTGCGCGGGGCTTCGAGGTTGGCGTCATCGCCTTTGACACCGAGACGGACAGCCTCTCGTCAGCGCAGTCCGGCCTCGTCGGCGTCAGCCTCGCCGTTGCGCCGGGGGAAGCGGCCTATATCCCCTTAGGCCACCGACCCAAGGCGGGCCTTGACCTCATGGGCGGGGAGCCGATCGTGCAGATCCCGCTGGCCGACGCACTGGCGCGGCTGAAGCCGCTGCTGGAATCCCCCGCCGTCCTGAAGATCGGCCAGAACGCCAAGTACGACATCGCCGTGCTGGGCCGCTACGGCGTGGACGTGGCGCCCATCGACGACACCATGCTGATCTCCTATGTCCTCGAAGGCGGCCTGCACAGCCACGGCATGGACGCGCTGTCCGAGCTGCATCTTGGCCACAAACCCATTCCGTTCAAGCAGGTGACGGGGACGGGCAAGAGCCAGATCAGTTTCGCCGAGGTCGCGCTGAAAGAGGCGACAGCCTACGCGGCGGAGGACGCCGACGTCACCTACCGCCTGCACGCGCTGCTGAAGCCCCGCCTCGTCCAGGAACACCTCGTCACCGTCTATGAGACGCTGGAACGGCCCCTGCCCGCCGTGCTCGCCATGATGGAGCGGGAGGGGGTGAAGGTCGATCCCGACGCCCTTCGCCGCCTGTCGCAGGACTTTGCCATGCGGATGGCCGAGCTCGAGATCCTGGCCCACGAACAGGCGGGGCGCCCGTTCAATCTTGGCAGTCCCAAGCAGCTCGGCGAGATCCTGTTCGACGAGCTGAAACTGCCCGGCGGCAAGAAGACCGCCACGGGCGCCTGGGCGACGGACGTCAGCGTGCTGGAGGACCTCGCGGCGCAGGGCCACAGCCTGCCGCGCACCCTGGTCGACTGGCGGCAGCTGTCAAAGCTCAAGGGCACCTATACCGACGCCCTCCTCGCCGCCATCGCGCCGCAGAGCGGGCGGGTGCATACCTCGTTTGCGCTGGCCTCGACCTCGACCGGGCGCCTGTCCTCGTCGGACCCGAACCTGCAGAACAT
>CAIUZX010000509.1 GCA_903903715.1 uncultured Caulobacterales bacterium | reverse complement strand
GGCTGGAATCTTCCGGGGCGATAACTCAGGCCGGAGGGCGCGCTCCGGTCAAATTATATAATAATTTCAATTACATACGTGCTCGATGTTTCATTCTCCGTGGTGCGCCATTTCCGAACCAAACTACTAGCATTTGCCGCTCTCGCGAGGGTGTTGTCAGGCGGCTGATAAAATGTCCCCGGTTTTGGCCGAATTGGGGTCTTGGAGATCGATCGAACGCGATCATTGTCGGTCAGGGGCTACAGAGTCCCGCCTGACGTGATCAAACATGCGGTCTGGCTGTATTTCCGGTTCACATTGAGCCTGCGCGACGTCGAAGAAATGCTGGCCCAGCGTGGAATTGAGGTCAGTTATGAGACGATCCGTTACTGGGTCAACCATTTCGGACCTCTGATTGCAGCCAATATCCGTCGGCGGCGCGGACGGCCGACAGGCCGTTGGCGCCTGGATGAAGCCATGATCCGTATCAAGGGGAAGCGCCTGTGGGTGTGGCGCGCCGTCGATTATGAGGGTGAGGTGCTTGATGTTCTGGTCTAGACGCGGCGGAGCGCTGCAGCAGCCATGAAGCTTCGCGCAGGCTCCTCAAGAACCAGGGCATTCACCCTGAAACGATCACCACGGACAAACTGGCGTCCTATCGCGCAGCATTGAGAAAGCTCGGGGTTCTGGACAAGCACCGCGCCGGCGGCATGCGCTAGAAAAATCGGACGGAGAACAGCCAAATGCCTCTCCGACGGCGGGAACGAAAACAGCAACGGTTCAAATCCCAAGGGTCTGCGCAGAGATTTCTCTCCTCCCAGGGTCCCATTTACAACTGCTTGGCTTCGCCGCCCTTCGGGTCAACATCCAGCTCCACCTGATTTCCCGCCCCGGACTGCGAACCCTGCGAGCTCAAGCTCACCGGGAATGGGAAGCTGCGACCCAGTCGACTTGAAACGGGGAGGGGGAGGTCTGGTCTGAGTCCGACCACAAACAACCTGACGCCCCCCCCCCCGGCTATCTCTCCCGCCAACGGGCGCAGGCCCATACGCTTTGCACTTGTCTACACAAAGTTATATACAATTCGCATGAAGGTCTCAGGTTTCGAATGGGATGACGGCAATTGGCCGAAGTGCGGAAAGCATGGCGTCTCCCAGGACGAAATCGAAGAGATGTTCCTCGGTGACCCTGCGGTGATGGCCGATCCGAACCCTCAGGAGCCGCGCCAAAGGGCCATCGGAAAGACGGCCAATGGCCGTTATGTGTTTGTCGTCTTCGTCTACCGATTGGTGGGCGGGAATGTGAAAATTCGGCCGGTCAGTGCGCGGTTCATGCATCAAAGGGAGATCGATCGCTATGAAGGGTAAGGCAATGCCGTCGCTCCCCACGGACGAGGCCGCAGAGGACTTCGTCGCGAACGCCGATCTCTCGGAGTTCGATCTCTCGGGCTTCAAGCCGATGCGCTTCGAGATCGAACCGAAGTCCGCAGCCTTGAATATGAGGTTGCCCGGGGCGCTGCTTGTGGCCGTCAAGGCGAGGGCCAAGGCGAGGGGCGTTCCCTATACGCGGTATGTTCGGATGCTGCTGGAAGCCGACGTATCTGAGGACAAACCGATCCTTCGGGCCAAGCGTTGATTAGCCGGCTGTTGCCAGGGTTCGCACATCGAGCGCGCCTCGATGGGTGTGTGACACCCGAGGAATTGGTGGTCGCTGCTCATAACCGCGCTTAGGCGCTTTCCGCGACCATCCGACTCCTAGGAAGACGCTGCACGATGGCGAACCACCCGCCTGTGACGGCTGCGACTGTGACGGCGACGGACAGCACCAACGGCTCGGGCGGCGTCATCAGGAACACCGCGGCGAAGCTCGGCGCCGCCAGAACGATCGCGAGGAGAGCGGCGGCGCCGGAGGCGATCAGACAGTATATCCATCGATGCGGCGCGAACAGCTTGCTCCCTACGGACACCGCGTCCGTGAGCGCCAGGACGAGATTTGCGGCCACCAGCGTGATGAAGGCTGCGCCTCGCGCCTCGTCCACCGGGTAGCGGCTCAGCGCCCAGAGATAGACCCCAAGCACCCCTGTCAGGATCACCGCGCCTTGCAGCACGGCCAGCATAAGTTGCCGCAATCCAAACAGCGGCTCATCGGCCTTCCGCGGCGGCTGGGTCATGGCGCCGGGCGCGCCGGGTTCGCTTTCGAACACCATCGCGCAGATGGGATCGATCGCCAGCTCGAGCAGCACAACGTGCATGGGCAGGAGTAGCGGCGGCAATCCGATCAGAATGGGGGCGAGCGCGACGCCTGCGATGGGGATGTGGATCGCCGTCACATAGATCAGCGCCTTGCGCAGATTGGCAAAGATCCGCCGACCGGTCCTCACGCCGCCGACAATGGAGGCGAAGCTGTCGTCGACGAGAACGAGGGCTGCAGCTTCCCGAGCGACATCGGTGCCTTTGCGACCCATGGCGATGCCGATGTCCGCGGCCTTCAGAGCCGGGGCGTCGTTGACCCCGTCGCCGGTCATCGCCACCACGTCCCCTCGCGCCTTCAGCGCCTGGACGATCTGAAGTTTCTGGGCCGGAACGATCCGCGCGAAGACCCGGATGGACGCGAGTCGCGCTGTCAGCTCCGGTAGGGTGAGTTGCGCGAGCTCGGACCCCAGCATGACGCCGCCGGAGGTGTCGATGCCGGCCTCCCGCGCGATCGCAAGGGCGGTTGCGGGATGGTCGCCGGTGATCATGATCACGATAAGACCTGCGTTTGTCGCCTCTATCAGCGCCTCAACCACACCGTCTCGCAACGGGTCCTGGAAGGCCAGAAGGCCCTGCAGAGTGAAGGGCGTGGCGTCCGGCGCGTCATCGGCGATGTCCGGCAGGTGCGCCGAAGCGACGGCCAGAACGCGCAATCCCTGGTTCGCATAGATCTCGATCTGAGCTTCCAGGCGCTTTGCGTCTTCGTCGTCAGTCCTCATGCCGCATAGACGGAGCACCGCCTCAGGCGCCCCCTTCGCTGCAGCGGGGTGAATGCCATCGTCGCCAGACCACGCTTGAATGACCGCCATCCGGTCCGCGCGAAGCGGCCAGACCCGTTCCGGAGCGGCGTTCTTCTCCGCGGCGGCCGGGGCCAGGGCGCGGATCGCTTTGTCCATCGGATCAACGGGCAAGACCGCGCTGGCCAGACCCGCAACGCGCATCAGCTCCCGGCCAGTCTCATTCGGCTCCTGGCTTCCGCGCATGTCGTGCTCGCCGACGGACGTCCAGATGGACGCGATCTCCATCTGGTTGGCCGTCAGAGTGCCTGTCTTGTCGACGCAAAGGACCGTCGCACTCCCCAGCGCCTCAATCGCAGAGCTACGGCGGACGAGCACCTTGTCCCTGGCCAGGCGCCAAGCGCCGAAGGCTAGGAACACCGCGAGGATCATCGGAAACTCTTCCGGTATCAGGGCGATGGCGACGGTTAATCCCGCCAGGGCGCCGCCGAACCAGTCTTGCCGCAGG
>CAIUZX010000508.1 GCA_903903715.1 uncultured Caulobacterales bacterium | reverse complement strand
CCGAGCCACCACGCCAACTCGTTCTTCCCGAACTCGACCATCGGCGGCGTCGTGATCGACCGCGGCCCGGGTACGGCGGTTGACCTCGGTCAGGCCAGCTTCGGCGGCTCGCTGAACCTGTTCTCCCTGCCCTTCGAAGACAAGTTCACGGTTCGTCAGACGTTGACCGCCGGCAGCTTCGGCACCGTGCAGGGCGTGACCACTCTGGCCACCGGCCCGATGAAGAACTTCCACGACCTGAACATCGTGACGAACTTCATGGAGTACCAGACGGACGGGTATCTGACCAACAGCCCGAGCGCGGGTCAGAACCAGTTCATCAAGGCGACCCTGCCGATCACGTCGAAGTGGTCGACGACCTTCCTATTCACCCGCAACGACGACAACTACAATCAGGCTGACAACGGCTTTGCGTCGGTCGCCCAGACCGAGGCCTTCGGCAAGCGGTTCGCATTGAGCAACGATCCGACCCAGCCGACCTTCAAGGATTATAACTACACCAAGAAGCAGACCGACTTTGAGTATCTCAAACTCAATGGCGATCTGGGCCGTGGCCTGTCGGTCGAGAACACCGCCTACAGCTACTGGTATACGAACAAGACGATCGCCGCGAACAACAATCTTGCGGACACCACGGTGAGCGCCGCCGCGCAAACCGCTGCGAACCTTGTCATTCTCACACCGCCTGCGACTTACCCGCTGGGCGGCGCCGGTTACCCTGCGGCCTCAAAGGTCTATGGCATCCCGGGTTATTTGAAGCGCAATGAATATCGCGTCTCAGGAGACCAGTTCAAAGCGGTGCAGAACTTCGATTTCGGCACGCTTACGGTCGGCGGCATGTACGAGATCGCGAAGACCAAGCGCTATCGCTTTGACATCGATCTCAAGACCAACCTGCCCGACTATCGCGAAAGCGCAGCCAAGTTCCCCGGACCTTCAGGCTGCAACGGCCTCCCGGTGCAATCCGCCCCCGGCAAGACCTATGACGGCGCCTGCCAGGAGCCGCTGAACATCGCGTACAATGAATATTCCGGTTGGCATCAGTATCAGGGCTTCGCTCAGTTCGAGTGGCGGCCCCTCGAGAACCTGACCATCACCCCCGGCGTGAAGTACGTGAACTTCAAGCTCTATGTCCACGCGCCGGCGCTGGCGGTGAAGAGCGCGATCCAGCCGTCCTACACCGAGAACACCTACACCAAGACCCTTCCGTTCCTGACTGCCAATTACCGCGTGCAGCCGAACCTCGCGGTCTACGCTCAATATGCCCAGGGCTTCCTGGTGCCGAATATCGGCGCTTTCTACGTGAACACGCCGCTGGCCAAGCCGGTAGTTCCGCAAGAGTCGACCAGCTACCAGGCCGGTACAGTCTGGAACGCCGGCAAGTTCACCCTCGACGCCGACATTTACTACATCGACTTCAAGCACAAGATCCAAACGCTGACGGATGCGACCACCAACGAAACCTATGAAACCAACCTCGGCGGCGCGGTCTATCGCGGCGTCGAGGGTCAGGGCACCTACGTCCTGGACTACGGCTTCAGCGTGTTCGGCAACGCGTCCTACAACTCGGCGCGGGGATACGGCGATGCGATCAACGCGGGCTACAACGGCCACCAGCTCGCCAAGGCGCCGCTGTGGACCGCCGCCTGGGGCGTGCGTCACGCCAAGTCGGGTCTTGTGCTCAGCGGCGACGAGATCGTGACGAACCTCACGACCAAGATCGTCGGGCCGCAGGACCTGACGGCGGCGTCCGGGAACACCCCGCCGACCGCTCACATCAAGGCGTTCAGCAACTCTGACCTGACGACCACCTACCGCTGGGGCCACTACAGCCTCGAAGCTCAGGTGATCAATCTGGGTGACCGGACCAGCATCACGAACGCGAAGGGCTCGGCCTTCCTGAACGGCTCCACCACGCTGGCGCGCACCGTCGCCACCGGCGGCGGCGCCAACACCTTCTCCTATCAGGCGGGCCGCAGCTATCAGATCACTCTGAAGCTCGCCTTCTAAGACCCTGCCGGACTCCACCGGTTCGGACGCGGCCGCCCCTCACCGGGCGGCCGTTTTCGTTGGTGGAAGGACCTGAATATCTATGTGCGCGAAATGACGCGATGCATGCGCGCCGCAGGACCCGACCGGCGCGTGGGCGCGATTGGCGAGGCCTGCAGGTCGAAGGCGTCAGCGCCCTCAACCCGAACCTTGGCGAATTCGCCAACTTTCAGACCGTGCGCGTCCCGAACATAGACGAGGCCGTCGATCTCCGGCGCATCCGCCGCGCTTCTTGCGATCGCGACGCCATCCGGCCGGACGTCGTCAACGAGAACGTCGATGACGTGGCCGAGCTTTTTCCGAAGTTTTGCGCGGCTGATCCGCTCCGACACCGCCATCAAGCGCGCGCGGCGATCCTGCTTGACGTCATCGGGGACATGATCCGGCAGGTGATTGGCCGCAGCCCCTTTGACATCCTCATAGGCAAAACAACCCACCCGATCGAGTTGCGCCTCCTCCAGCCACTGCAGCAGAAACTGGAATTCGTCCTCGGTCTCGCCGGGAAAACCAACGACGAAGCTGGAGCGCACCACGAGCTTGGGAGCGATGGCCCGCCAGGCCGTCAGACGATCCAGGGTGCGTTCCTGGTTAGCGGGGCGCTTCATCGCCTTCAGCACCTTGGGACTGGCGTGCTGGAACGGAATGTCGAGGTAAGGGAGGATCTTGCCCTCCGCCATCAACGGGATGACGGCGTCGACGTGCGGATAGGGATAGACGTAGTGCAGACGGGTCCACACCCCAAGCTCACCCAGCCCTCGGGCCAGGTCGTCAAGCTGGGTCCGCCAGGTCTGGCCGCGCCATTCGCCGGTCGGATAGCGAAGGTCGAGCCCATAAGCGGACGTGTCCTGGGCGACCACCAGCAGTTCCTTGACCCCCCGCCCGACCAGGGCCTCGGCTTCACGGAGCACCTCGCCGATCGGCCTTGACGCAAGATCACCGCGCAGGCTCGGGATGATGCAGAAGCTGCAGCGATGGTCGCAGCCTTCGGAGATCTTGAGATAGGCGTAGTGCGCAGGCGTCAGCTTCAATCCCGCAGCGGGTGTTTCAAATCGCTCCGCAAAGGGTTGCGGGGCCGCGGCGCGCACGGCGCTGACGACCGCGTCGTAGGCCTGCGCGCCTGTGATGGCGGCAAGATCGGGAAACCGCTCGCGGATCAGTCCCGCCTCAGCGCCCAT
>CAIUZX010000507.1 GCA_903903715.1 uncultured Caulobacterales bacterium | reverse complement strand
CGCTTGATCGTCATGCGCGCGAGGGCTCGTCGCGATCGCCAGCGACTGGCGATGCGCTTCGGAGCGGAAGGCCGGGGATCGCACATCGGGCACCCAAATCTGGATCGGGCGAAGACCCTGCTCACGCAGCCGCTCGCGATGTTCCCGGACCTTGACGCGGGATGACTTGGGGCTTGATTCTGACACCATGGCGAATTCTCCAATTGGGTTACATGTAACCTACCATCAGCGCGGCCCAATGCCCAGCACCTTCATTGGACAGCGTCAGTTCCCCTTCCCGGCAAAACCCTCTTCCCAAGGCACAGTGCCGAAATGAGGGTTGAAATTATTCAACAATCAACCTTGGGCGGCTCACGCTCCGACCTGACGGCACGGAGAAAGGCAAGTCCGACCAAGGGCTTGGATGATGTCCTGGTTCTTCAGGAGACGCCTCAGAAGCTTCATGGCTGCTGCAGCGCTCAGCCGCTTTTAGACCAGAACATCAAGCACCTCGCCCACATTGTCGACGGCGCGCCACACCCACGGGCTCTTCCTGTTGATACGGATCATGGCTTCATCCAGGCGCCCGCGGCCTGTCGGCGGTCCGCGCCGCCGACGGATATTGGCTGCAATCAGAGGTCCGAAATGGTTGACCCGGCAACGGATCGTCTCATAACTGACCTCAATTCTACGCTGGGCCAGCATTTCTTCGACGTCGCGCGGGCTTAATGTGAACCGGAAATACAGCCAGACCGCATGTTTGATCACGTCAGGCGGGACTCTTTAGTCAACGAACGACAATGGTCGCGATCGATCGATCTCCGAGACCCCCATTCTGCCAAAACCGGACACATTTTGTCAGCCGCCTAACCGCACCGCGGGTGGATCCAGGATCATTGCACTCGCAACCCATTTCGATTAACCCCCGCTTCATGAGGACTTTGCGCCGCATTGAGAGCGTCTGGAGTGCATGGATCGCCATCGCGCTTCTCGGCGTCCTGGTGCGCGCATTCATCCCGTCGGGCTACATGACTTCCGCAGAGCGCGGGCCCGGATTTGTGATCTGCTCGGGCCAAACTTCGGACGTCTCGGGCCAGAAGGGCGGCGATCCTTTCCACAATGGCAAATCAGCCGCCGCGTCATGTCCTTTTGCGGTCCTGCAACTCGCCCTTGAAACGCCGACCACCGCTTCGATCGGCGCGCCACTCGTCTTATTTTCCGAAATCACGACCCTAGCTCAATCTGACCTGGCGCCTGGATTGGGTCTTGCGGCGCCGCCACCCCCATCGACCGGCCCTCCCGCTCTCCTGTGACTTGAAATCGACGCCGTACCGGACTGCGCCGCGAATGCGCGCGCACCGGATGACTTCCATTCATCACAGAAGAGACACCTGCCCATGACTGCTATGACATTGCGGTCGGCGCTCGTCGCCGCCATCAGCTTCGCCGCCCTAACCATATCCCTTACACCTGGTCTCGCCCACGCCTGCGCCTGCGGGTGCGGCGTCTTCTCGGTCGGCGCGGGAACGCTCATGCCAGACGACGCCAAGGGATCCGCCTTCATTGAATACGACTTCATGAGCCAGTCGAAGAACTGGGCGGGTGGATCGAGCGCTCCGTCTGGCAACAATGCCGACAAGAAAATCCGGACCGATTTCATCACCCTTGGCGGTCAATACCGCATCGCCAGGAATTGGACGGTCACGGCGGAAGTCCCTGTCTGGAACCGGTCGTTCACAACCGAAACGGACGACGGCGTGCAAACCTTT
>CAIUZX010000506.1 GCA_903903715.1 uncultured Caulobacterales bacterium | reverse complement strand
GGCCTGTCGCTCGGCGTCATGCGTCCTTTCAAGGCGCTGATGATCGCCGCCCAGTTTCACTTCAAGGCGTCGGAGTCGGTTCACAATTCCGAACCAAAAGACTCTCAGTGAGCTTTCGCACCTGTTGTCAGTTCCCCGCCGATAGCGATTACCCCATCCACGAGTGCGTCGAAGTCCGTTAACTCTGACCGGTGATTGGTGATGCAGACGCGGATCGCAAACCGGTCCGACAATATGGTCTGGGACGGCACCGCGACCCCGCGCACCTGAAGCTGGGCGAGGATCTCAATGTTCAAATCATTAAGCGCTGAGGGACTTAAGCCCGCGGCCCGATAACGAAAGCAGACAGCGTTGAGACTGACGGGGGCGAGGAGCTCAAGCTCCGGCCGCGCTTCGACGAGTTTTCCAAGATACTTCGCCTGATCGATATTGGCTTGAATGGCCTCGCCTAAGCGGGTCATGCCTTGTTCTTTCATGGAGAACCAGACTTTCAGGGCGCGAAAGCCTCTGGAGAGCTGAAGACCGCGATCCGCAAAATAGGTCGTTTGGACCGAAATGCCCTTTTCGGAGGATTTGAGATAGGCGGCCGAACCTTGCACGGGTCCGAACGCCTTTAGCTGAGCGTCTCCGTCGCGGGTTAAGGCTACCCCGACCTCGTAGGGCATGTAGCCCCACTTGTGCAGGTCGAAGGCGATGGAGTCCGCAAGCTCCTGGCCGGCGACAAGATCTCGGCTCGGCGACCACGCGGCGAGCGACCCGAATGCGCCGTCGACGTGGAACCATAGATCGAATGCGTCCGCCAACGCCCGGACGCCATGCAGATCATCAATGGCCGCCGTATTGACCGTTCCGGCGTTGCCGATGATTGCAATGGGCCGAAATCCCGCAGCGAGATCCGCCTCCATCATCGCACGGCAAGCGCCTAGGTCGATCCTGAAGTTCGCGTCCACGGGAACCTTGCGGAACGCCTTTCGTCCCATGCCCATCGTGTCGCAGGCCTTCGCCGCCCAGCCGTGGGTCTCGCTGCTGCCATAGACCGTCAGCGGCGGTCCCGCGTGCAGGCCTTCCTCGCGGATGTCCCAACCTGCCTTGGCCGCACGTGCTGCGAGGAGGCCATTCAGATTGGCGGCGGTGCCCCCGCTGACCAGCACGCCGCTGGCGGTCTGCGGAAATCCAAGAGACTCCTTCAGCCAGTCGAGCACCTGTCGCTCCACCACCGAAGCCGACTGATCGTAGCCCGCGACATGGGCGTTCATGCCCGCCGCCAGCATCTCCGCCAGCATTCCCGTGACGGAGCCCGTACCCATCACCCATCCCCAGAATCTTGGATGGATGTTGCCGGTCGGGTAGGTCGCCACATCTCGGAGAAACGCCTCATAGACGTCCTCGAGTGGCGCCCCCTGCAGCGGCATGGATTCCATGAGCCGCGCTTTTGCGTCAGCAGGCATGGGCCGCCAGGCTGGCCGCTCCCGAACGGTCCTTTGATAGTCGATCATGTCGTCGACCATGCGCCGGCCCAACACCTGCACGGCTGACCAGTCCTCTGGATCCAGGCTCATCGTTTCAAAGTCCTCAAGCTTGAAGTCTTACGCCGGTCTCGGCGAGCGCGGCGATATCCGGTTCAAGAGCAGCCCAGCGCGCGGGTCCAAACGCCTTTACGACGCGAGACTGCGCCCGCTCCCACGGCTCGGCTGCGCGATCCATGGCAAGTCGGCCAAGCCGGGTCAAACGGGCGAATTTGGCCCGGCCTTTTGCAGCGGTGGCGACCTCGATCCAGTCCGCGCGAATGAGAGGTCCAAGCCCGCGATAGAGTGACGTCTTTTCCATCACGAGCCCTTCCGCCAGCCGGCTGAGCGAGGCGCCGTCATCGCCCGCCTTATCAATTGCGCGCAAAATAGCGAGCTGGGTCGCCGTCATTCCGACCGACGCAAGCGCATCGTCATAGATCCGGCTCACGGCTCTCGCTGCTTTTCGCAGGCTCGTGCAGGCGCAAGGCAGATGAAGAGGCGACGGATCCAGATGCATATACATAATGTGGCCACATCTTTAGCGGCGATGCAAGGAGCCCCCGACTTAGGATCGGACTTCAAAACGTTCGGCTCGAATGTTTGTCAACACTTCACTGGGTGGAAGATCCTTGGACAACCATGCGGCCCAGTCCTCAGGTTCAAGGCACAAAGGCGCACGGTCATGATAATCCGAAAGCCCCCCCGAAGACGGCGCTGTTAGGATGGTGAAGCTATCAAACGCCCCGGCATCCG
>CAIUZX010000505.1 GCA_903903715.1 uncultured Caulobacterales bacterium | reverse complement strand
GGCGGCAAGGCGGAGTGGACGGACTCCACGGGTCACGGCTCGGCCAAGCTGACCGCGCCCGGGCTCTATGTGACTCAAGCCGGCAGCCCGTGGGCGGAGGGGATCTATGCCCGCGCCCTGTTAAAGGCCCCCGGCCAGACCCTGCCGACGCTCCCCGGCGGCGCCTTGAAGCTTGAAAAGGGCGAGGCGGTCCAGGTGCAGGGCGAGGGCGGCGCCCTGACCGTCACGCGCTACACACTCAGCGGCATCGATCTCACGCCTGAGACGCTTCTGTTGGACGACAAGGGCGAGCTGTTCGCCTCGGTCAGTCCCAGCTCGATCATGGTGCGTAAGGGATATGAGGGCGAGCAGGCGCGCCTGCGCGGCGTCGCGGCGGGCTGGGAGAAGCAGCGCTTCATCGATATCGAAAAGGCCGTCGCGCACCGGTATGGCGCGCCGGTCCGCATCCGCAACGTCCGCATCTTTGATTCGAAGGCCAAGGCTCTGGCCGCTCCTGTGAGCGTGGTGATGAACGGCCGAACGATTGCTGCAGTCGAGCCGCTGGACAGCCCGCCGTCGCCGGGCGAGGTCAGCATCGACGGCGCGGGCGGCGCGCTCGTGCCCGGCATGTACGAGATGCATGGGCACCTGCAGCAGGACGGCGCGCTGCTCAACCTGATGGCGGGGACGACGACGGTCCGCGACATGGGCAATGACAACGCCGTGCTCGATGGCCTGATCCAGCAGATCGACTCCGGCGAGATCGGCGGACCGCATGTGATCCGGTCGGGCTTCATCGAAGGGCGCAGCCCGTTCAGCGCCAATAACGGCTTCGTCGTCGACAGCCAGGACAAGGCCATCGACGCCGTGCGCTGGTACGGCGCGCGCGGCTACTGGCAGATCAAGGTCTACAACTCGATGAACCCGGCCTGGGTTCCGGCCATTGTGGCGGAGTCCCACGCACTGGGCATGCGGGTGGCGGGGCACGTCCCGGCCTTTTCAAACGCCGACGCGATGATCACGGCCGGCTATGACGAGATGACCCACATCAACCAGTTCATGCTGGGCTGGGTGATCAAGCCGGAGGAGGACACCCGCACCCTGTTCCGCCTCACGGCCCTGAAGCGTCTGCCGGATCTCGACCTGAAGAGCGCGAAGGTCCAGCGCACGATCCAGCTGATGGTCGACGGAAAGAAGGCGATTGACCCGACCTTGGGCATCCATGAGCAACTGACGCAGAACCGGGACGGGCAGGTCCCTCCCGGCGCGGTGGACTACTTCGATCACATGCCCATCGGTTGGCGTCGCGATGTGATGAAGGCCTGGACGGACACGTCAGCGCCGGGGGACGACAAGGCCTATCGCGGCGCCTTCGACAAGATCATCGATACGGTCAAGCTGCTGCATGATCGCGGCGTGTTCATCGTCTTCGGAACGGATACCGGCGGCTCGTTCACCTATCACCGTGAGCTCGAACTCTATCAGCGCGCCGGCATGACGGCGCCGGAGATCCTGGCCCGCGCCACGCTGGAGACCGCGAAGTATGTGGGCCAGGACCAGACTATGGGCTCCATCGAAAAGGGCAAACTGGCCGACTTCTTCCTTGTGCAAGGCGATCCGACCAAGGACCTGAAGGCGATCAAGACCATCCGCATGGTGGTCAAGGACGGGGTCGTCTATTACCCGACCGAGGTCTAT
>CAIUZX010000504.1 GCA_903903715.1 uncultured Caulobacterales bacterium | reverse complement strand
CTTCGCTCCTCCAGCGAGCGACGGGACCATTGAGCCGCGCCGGCGTTTACGGTTTGGGAACACATGGCGTTAAGCGGGCGTTTGGCATGTGCCCTGGCCTTCCGTTGCGATTGCGATTGAAAAGGATGCGGAGCCGACTAGGCTGACCCCAAAGCGTCCGTCAGCGGCGCAGCTTGGGACGAGACTGCGGGATGAAGATCAAGGACTGTGTGGCGCTGGTCACCGGCGGCAATCGGGGGATTGGGGAGGCGTTCGTGCGCGCGCTTCTCGAGCGCGGGGCGCGGCGGGTCTATGTGGGCTCGCGGGAGATCGCCAACGCCGAGCACCTGGTGCGCGAGGCGCCCGACCGCGTCACCGCCATCCGCCTCGACGTGACCAACCCGGACCACGTCGCACAAGCCGCGGAGGACTGCGGCGACGTCAGCCTCCTGATCAACAATGCGGGCGCCTTCTGTATGCAGACGCTGTTACGGGCGCCGGATCTGTCCTCCGCCCGGCAGGAGATGGAGATCAACTATTTCGCGCCGCTGGCCATGTGCCGCGCCTTTGCGCCGATCCTCGCGCGGCATGAGGAAAGCGCCATCGCCAATGTGCTGTCGGCGGGGGGCATCGTCGCGGTGCCGGGCATGGGGGGCTACAGCCCTTCGAAGTTCGCGGCGCGGGCCATGACCACCTGCGTCCGGGCCGAGCTCGCCCCCCAGAACACCCACGTCACCGCCTTGATCGTCGGCTCCGTCGACACGCGCATGGCCAGCCATGTCGAGGGCTTCAAGGAGGCGCCGTCCACCATCGCCAAGGTGGGCCTGAAGGCGATCGAGCGCCGCGCCGACGAGGTGGACACCGACTACATGGCCCTCGACGTGCGGGCGAGTTCGGCGCGGGACCCCAAGGCGCAGGAGATGATGCTACGCCGGTCCCTGTCGGGCGACCGCGTCAGCACGGGTCGCTGAACCAAGATCGGGAGAGACATTGTGACGGAACAAGATACTCTGGACTTCGCCAAGAGGTTCATCGGCGCCATCCAGTCCGGCGACGTCGCCGCGGTTCGCGCCTGCTACTCGCCCGATGCGAAGATCTGGCATAACAACGACCGCAAGGAACAGACCGTCGATCAGAACGTGAAGGTTCTGGAGTGGTTCATTCGCAAGCTGCCGGACCGGAACTATCGGGTGCAGCGCGTCGAGGCCCTGAAAGACGGCTTCCTGCAGCAGCATGTGCTGGAGGCGACCCTGCCGGACGGCACGGCCTGGAGCATGTCCGCCTGCGTGGTGGTGAAGATGGAGAACGGGGTCATCACCCGCCTCGACGAGTACCTCGACTCCGCCGAAAGCGGCGCCTTGAGCGTTCTCGGTCGTTAGTCTGTATTCGGATCATCTTCGGCAAGGAGCGCCCATGGCCGCCAAGATCGACATCTACCTCGCCATCATCGCGGACTGGAAGCGCAAGGACATCGACGCGGTGCTCTCGCACATGAGGGACGACATCGTTTGGCACTTCGCGGCGGCGGCGGAGCCTCCGCTGCGGGGCAAGGCGTCCGCCCGCAAGTTCCTCACCCGATTTGGCGCGGACATCGCCGAGGTCCGCTGGCGCGTGTTCCATCATGCGGAGTCCGGGAACCGGCTGTTCGTCGAGGGCGTCGACGAGCTGGTGTCGCCAACGGGGATCGTGACGGTTGCGCCCTACGCCGGAGTGCTGGAGTTTGACGGCGATCTCGTCACCGGCTGGCGGGACTATGTCGACGTCGGCGTCATGGCTGCGCAACGCAAGGGAGAGCCCCTGTCGGCGCAGGTGCTCGAGCTGATGGACAAGCCTGCGATTTAGGCGTCCT
>CAIUZX010000503.1 GCA_903903715.1 uncultured Caulobacterales bacterium | reverse complement strand
GGCGGCGTTCGCCCAGCGCTTGTGCACCCAGAACCATTCCCGGGGCCGCGCGCGGACCTGGGTCTCGATGAACGCGTTCACCTGCGCCACGCCATATTCGAGATCCGCGGTGCGCGAACCTGTCCTCCTAAGGGCGATTGGCTCGTGAACCGTCACGCGAAAGCGGGCATTAGGCAGGCGCTCGACCGTCATCGGTTGCAGATCGGCGCCAAAGCGCAGGGCGAGCCGCGTCGGCGCGGCTGCGGTATGCGCAGGTTGACCCATGAAGGGCGCCGCGACGCCGCCGTTGAACTTCTGATCGTTCATCAGCGCGACGGACTCCCCGCGCTTCATCGCCTCCAGCAACTCGCGACTGCCGTCCGAGCCCTTGGGTGCGAAAAGCCGAACGCCATAGCGGGCTCGGGCGTCCCGGATCAGCTTGTCAACGTAAGGGTTGTTGGCCGCGCGGTAGGTCATCTGACAGACGACGCCAGCGTCCACGATGGCGCAGGGCATCACTTCCCAGTTGGCGAAATGGCCGGAGATGAAGACGACAGGTCTTCCCGACTTGCGGATCTCTTCCAGACGCTCCCCGTTGACGAGTTCCACGCGCCCGCGACTGGGCTGCAGCTCGTCCATCCAGGGGAGTTCAAACGTCGATCGGCCAAGATTATCCCACTGTTCGCGCGCCAGTTTCTCCCGATCAACTTCGGACATCTCCGGAAATGCGAGCTGTAGGTTTCGCTGAACAACCTTGTGCGAGCCGGTCAGTGGACCCAGCGCCGTCGCGAGGCGCCCGCCAAGCGCTGACGCCGTCTCAAGAGGGATCCTTCGGACGATGAACAGCAAAGCCACGTAGGCCGCTGCTTCCAGCCGCCACGCGAGATCCTGTAACCACGAGTGTCGCTTTGTGGACATGGGGCGTGTGTAGGCGCCTCGCGCCGCTGGCGCAATCTCCCAGGGCCGAGGCGTCGGGAAAATCCTTAAAGATCAACCGATCGTGACGCCGCCGTCCAGAACGAGCGTCTGCCCCGTCATGAAGCTGGACGCTTTAGACGCAAGGTAGATAGCCGCGCCCGCGATTTCGTCTGGTTCGCCGATCCGCCGCAGGGGCGCGCCGGCGGTCGAGCGCTTCAAAGTTTCCGGGTTTTCCCAGAGCGCGCGGGCGAAGTCGGTGCGGACGAGACCCGGCGCAATGCAATTGACCCTGACGTTGCTCGGACCGAACTCGACCGCCAGGCTGCGGGCCATCTGCAGGTCCGCCGCCTTGGAGATCGTGTACGCGCCGATCACGGGCGAACCTCTCAGGCCGCCGATGGAAGACACGATGATGATGGAGCCGTCGCGACGCTCAATCATCTGCGGCGCGGTCATCTGGATCAGCCAGTGATTGGCGATGACGTTGTTAGCCAGGATCTTGGAGAACTGGTCGTCTGAGATGCCGGCCAGAGGTCCGTAATAGGGGTTGCTCGCCGCGTTGCAGACCAGGGTGGTGACCTTCCCGAAGGCGGACATGGTCTGCTCAACCAGTCCTGCCAGATCGTCCTTCGAGGATATGTTGGCGGCCACCGCAATGGCGGATCCGTCGCCATGCGCCTTGTTGATCCCGTCCGCGACTTCCTGGCAGGGCTCGATCTTGCGAGACGAGATCACCACTTTGGCGCCGGCTTCGGCCATGCGTTCGGCGATCGAGCGTCCGATGCCCCGTGATGAGCCCGTGATGACGGCGACTTGATCTGTGAGGCTGAAAAGTGACATGGGCGTCTCCCTGCGGCGGCCAATCCGCAGTTGATCTGCGCGCGCCTTATTCAGGCGACCATTGGCCTTCGAGGACGCTGCCGGTCAAGGGGCTCAGGACCACGCAGACGCAGCGGGTCAGCCAGCGGACGATACCCGGGGGAAGGCTGAGCTGCGTCGCCATACACCAGGCGTTGGCGTGGAGGCGAAGGCCGCGGGCGGTGAGACGCTTTCGTTGGCGCCGAAGACCATGAAGCCGTCGTCTCGGCATACTGCATCAAGTCGGTCGAGGGTGGCCGCCGCCGCTGCGGGTTCGAATGCGGACAGGACATGGCTGCAGACGACAATGTCGAATTCGCCAAGAGGAGTCAGGTCATCGAGCAGATTGTGTTCTCCCCATCGGATCGACTGCCGAAGATCCGGCCGCGTCTTCCAATGGTCGTCCGCCTGTTCGAAGTGACGCAATAGACTGCGGATCGGCAATCCGCGCTGGACTTCGAAATGGCTGTAGACGCCTGTCTCGGCTTTCATGAGCGCTTGCGCGCTGAAGTCGATGGCGACGATGTCGATCCTCGGCGGGGCCAGACTTTCGAGAGCGACCATGGCCAGAGTGTAGGCTTCTTGTCCCGTCGCACATCCGGCGGAGAGCAGCCTGATCGGCGCCTTGTCCCTGCTGGCCAATGTGGGAATGACCGACTCCTGAAGGCGGGCGAAGGTGGCGCGGTCTCGGAAGAAGCTCGTATCCTGAACGAGCGTCGCCGCCACGATTTGGCGGGTGAGCGTCGCATCATTGGTGCTGCGAACGCGATCGATGAGTTCCGCCACGCTTTCCAGAGCTTCGCGTCGAGCGATCGGACCGAGGCGGGTTTCCACGAAGAAGCTTTTGTCCGCGCGAATGATCACGCCTGCCTGCTGGCGCGTCAGTTCTGCCACGAAGGCGAGGTCGTTCGGCGTCATATCAGGCCCACCGCTTCGAATTTGGAGGCGATGATGTCGCCGTCGAAGGGTTTCATGATGTATTCCGCAGCGCCCCGGTCGAGGGCGAACTGAATGCGTTCGGGGTTTGTCTCTGCCGAACACATGACAACGAGTGGGTGGTCGCCGTTCGGTTCCGCCCGTAACTTTTCGAGAAACTCCATCCCGTCCATCGTCGGCATCGACCAGTCGAGCAGAATGGCGTCTGGCATCGCAGATCGGCAGTAGCTGAGCGCCTCGAGGCCGTCCGCAGCTTCGATCGCCTCGAAATGCAGTTGCTCGACGATGCGAGCGGCCACTTTTCGCATGACGCGGCTGTCGTCGACAACAAGACATGTGCGTGATGTCATGATATCCCGCTTCCGATCAGGCGGCCCGAAGCGCGGCGGCCATGCGAGGCGCGCGAGGCGGCGGCGTCCTGGCGATGTCGGCCCGAACCACGGGGGCGCGGCGCGCCAGCAGGCACAGTCGGACCTGGCCGTCCTGCGTTGCGCGAAGGGCGATCGAGCCTCCTAGCGCAGCGGCCAGCACGTCCAGTTCTCCAATGTCTTCGGATGTGCCGGAAACGGACGAAGCCCCGCCATCCAATGCGGCGATAAGCGCTTCAGCCGCGCCATGATGAGCGGAGTTTGGGGCCAAACCGGGGATCGTCGCCGACATTTCGATGGCCGTGGCGAACGACTCCACGTGAATTTCCAGTCGGGCGGTTTCGGTGCTTGTGCGAGCCAGTGCGTCCTTGACCAAGGCGATGGCCGCCTGTCTCCAGAGTTCAAGCTGAGATTCCGGCACGGCCGCGTCGCCGACGGAAACCAGAAGCTCCAGGGGGCGACCCTGCCGCGCGGACAGGGCGCGAGTGAGTAAGGAAATGCCGCTCATGGCCGTGGACAGGGGCACAGGACGCCCAGACGGAACGGCCGCCGCGCGTCTCAACTCCGTTGCAACACTGGGATCCACGTCGGCGACCCGAAGCGATTCTGCGATCAAGCGGAGCATGTTCGTGGACAGGCCCTCGCCTTGACCGCGGCGTAGCGCGACCAGTTCCGCCGCAGCGGCCACTGCGTCCGTGGACCCGCCGGGCGCCTTAAGGACCGCGTTCAGCGCCGCATCGAGCGCTTCCAATCGGTCCGGACGACCCTGGGCGGAAGTCAGCGCCAGCTTCGCCACAGCCCGCGCCGCCCCGGCGTAAGCTTCCGCTTCCGCGAGCGCGGCGACTGTCGTGGTGTGATCGCCCCCGACTGCGTCCATGCGACTTTGACCCTTAAACATGGGCGTAGTGTGGATCGACGCAGGTTAAGGCTCCGTAGCATTACCTTTCGATAAGCACGATCCTGCCAACAAAATGGACGAAATCGTCACAAAGAGTGTCGTGAATGGCGGCGGATGGAATTGAGAACTTCCACAAAGAGCGAAAAGCCCATGGCGAAATAAAGATACCCACGCGGCACATGAAAGCCCGTACCTTCTGCGACGAGCGCCATGCCGACAAGGATGATGAACGACAGGGCCAGGATCTTGGCGGTGGGCCTCCGCTCGATGAAGGCCGCCACCGGACCTGCTGCCAGCATCATGAGTACGGTTGAAACGATGACCGCGGCGACCATCACGTTCACGTCGCTCGCCATGCCGATCGCTGTGATGATGCTGTCGAGCGAGAAGACGATGTTGATGAGGCCGATTTCCAGGACGACCCTCCAGAACCGCCCGGACAGTTTTTGCCCCTTGGCGGGGGCCTTTGAATCCGACGCCGGCCCTTCAATCTCCTCATGGATCTCGGTCGCGCCCTTGTAGAGAAGGAATAGTCCGCCGGCCGCGAGAACAAGATCCTTTACCGTGAAAGGACCGTTCGGCAGGTCGAACAGCCGCACATCCAGACGCGTGACCCAGACGACACCCAGCAATAAGGTCACCCGAAGGCCCATGGCCAGCCACAGGCCCAGTTGGCGACCGCGGGCGCGGGATTGCGGCGGCAACTGGTCTGCGGCCAGGGCGACGAAGACGATGTTGTCCACGCCCAACACCACTTCCAGAAAGGTGAGCGCGACGAAGGAGACCACTGTGTCGAGCGTCAACGCGTGGAAGAAATCGATCATGCGCTGGGCTCCTGAAGCGCCTGAGGCTCCCCTATCGTCCTAAAGTATCTCTGCGGATCAAGCCACTATTGACAGGACCGATGTCATTGACGGTCATCGCTAAAGGAAGCTGTAGGGGTCGACGTCGATGGCGACACGCACAGATCCCGGAACGCGCACCCGGGCCCGCCAGGCGGCGAGAAACGCGGAGAGGTCGACATTGCGTTCCGCTCGCACGAGAAAGCGTTTGCGCCTTCGACCCCTGATCAACGCGAGGGGCGCGTCGGCAGGACCGAAAACATCCACCCCCTCGGCGTTGGGCGCAGCCTCCGCCAACTGTCTCGCAAAGGTGTCAAGGGTCGGGCCATCCTGGCTCGACAGGATCAACGCCGCAAGTCGTCCGAAGGGCGGCAAGCCGCTGGCGCGGCGCTGGTCCAGCTCGGCGGCCACGAAGGCGTCGCGATCCTGCTGTTGCAGCGCCTGCATGACCGTGTGCTCTGGGGCATAGGTCTGAATCATGGCCCGCCCCGGTCGATCAGCACGGCCAGCGCGTCCCGTGGCTTGAGCCAGCAGCTGGAAGGTGCGCTCTGCGGCGCGGAGGTCGCCTCCACGGAGGCCGAGATCCGCGTCCACCACTCCGACCAGGGTCAGTTTCGGAAAATTATGGCCTTTGGCTGCGGCCTGGGTCGCCACCATGATATCGATCTCGCCGGCCTCCATCAGCGAGACAAGGGCGCGCGCGCTTTCGGCGTCCGGGGTGGTGTCGGAGGAGAAAACAGCGATCCTTGCGTCTGGAAACAGGCTTTTTGCTTCTTCCTCGAGCCGCTCGACCCCAGGACCGATAGGGATCAGGCTGTCCTTCGCCTGACAGTGGGGACACCGTTCGGGCTTGGGCATGGAAAAGCCCGTCAAATGGCAGACGAGGCGTCCCGTATAGCGGTGCTCCACCAGCCAGCTGTCGGTATCTGGGGCGGTCAGCTTTTCCCCGCACGCCTTGCATAGCACCAGCGGCGCGTATCCCCGGCGATTGAGGAAAAGGAGGCTCTGTTCGTTGCGCCCTAAGGTTTCCGCCATCGCCGTGGTCAGTGGCGCCGAGAGCCAGCGCCCGCTTTCGGGAGGTTGGGCGCGAAGGTCGATCAGGGATATGTCCGGCAGGCTCGCCACCCCATGGCGATCGTTCAGCCGCAGCCAGGCGTATCGCCCGGTCTCGGCATTCCAGAGGGTTTCCAGAGACGGCGTTGCCGAGGCGAGCACGACGGCTGCGCCTTCGAGCTTGGCGCGCGCGACCGCCATGTCCCGCGCCTGATAGATAAAGCCCTCGTCTTGCTTGTAGGACCCGTCGTGTTCCTCATCGACCACGATCATACGCAGTCGCTGATAGGGCAGGAACAGGGCTGACCGCGCCCCGACGACAATGCGGCAGTCTCCCCTGGCGACGCCTTCCCAGAGTTGGCGCCTGTGACCGTGCGCGACGCCGGAATGCCATTCTCCCGGCGTGACGCCGAATTTCTGGCCAACCCGGCTAAGCAGCGCCTGGGTCAATGCAATTTCCGGTAGGAGGATCAGCACCTGGGCTTTGGGATCGCCAGATATCAGAGCGGCGGCGGCTTCCAGATAAACTTCGGTCTTGCCGGACCCGGTGACTCCGTCGAGCAGGGCGGGCTTGAAGCCGCCGGCCTCAACAAGCTCGGTCAGCCGGTTCGCTGCGGCGCGCTGGCTGGGGTTGAGCGTATCCCCTCCGGTCGCCGGGGTCGGCGTTCCGAACGGAGGCGGGGCCGGCCGCTCGATGACTTGAAGCGCTCCTGCCTCAACAAGGCCTTTGATCACGCCCGCCGATACCCCGGCCAGGAGAGCGAGGTCTACGGCAGGCATCGGCGCGACCGCCTCTGCCAACACCCGCTCCCGCGCAGGGGTGAGCTTCGCTGGTGTATCGCCTGTCGACGCCACAAGGCGCACGGGTCGCGGAGGCGGATAGGCGAGGCCGCGCAAAGCCATGGCAAGAGCCTCGCCTGGCGGCTGGCAGGCGTAACGGGCCGCCCATTCGATAAATGCAATAGCCCCTTCAGGCAGGGGAGGGTCGTTCAGACGCTCGACAAGGGGCTTCAGGGGCCGGTTGATCCCCGCCATGTCGTCGACGCTGAGCACCACGCCGCGCACCCGTCTGGGGCCGAGCGGCGCTGAAACATGATCGCCGCGTTTCAGGTCGCCTAAGTCGTCAGGCGCGACATAGTCGAACGCTTCCGGAAGCGGAAGGGGCAGAAGAACACGGGCGCGACGGGGCATGGGGTTATCCTACCCCCGTCAGGCCCGCTTCGATACCGTTACATCGGCTTTGTGGAGGGCGATCAGAGATCCAGCACGAGGCGCTGCGGATCTTCGATATGGTCCTTGACCGAAACGAGGAAGGTGACCGCCTCTTTCCCGTCGATAACCCGGTGATCGTAGGACAGGGCGAGATACATCATCGGACGGATGACCACCTGCCCGCCAACCGCCACCGGCCGCTCCTGGATCTTGTGCATGCCGAGGATGCCCGACTGC
>CAIUZX010000502.1 GCA_903903715.1 uncultured Caulobacterales bacterium | reverse complement strand
TTCACGAACATGGTCCGCGTCGGCAAGCGCGTGCGCATGAGCCAGAAGCTGATCGGCGTTGAGGAAAAATCGGGCGGCCTGCAGATGACCAACGAATGCACCATTGAGATCGAGGGCGAGGCCCGTCCGGCCTGCGTCGCCGAGACGATCAGCGTGATTTACGCGGCCTGATGCGAACTTTTACTGCGGAACGGTTGCAACCGTTCCGCAGATGCGCGCGTATTCACTTCAAGACCGATCTCGGTCGGAGGCGATCCGAACATGTTCTTTCAGTCCCAAACCCCGATGAGCTTCCGCTACGCGTTGTCCGACGCGGAGTGGAAGAAGCGGCTGCCTGGCCCGTCCTATCTCGTCCTGCGCCAAGCCCAGACTGAGCGGCCAAACACGAGCCCGCTGGTCAATGAGCACCGCCAGGGCCGCTTTGTGTGCATGGGCTGCAACTGGCCGCTGTTCTCGTCCAGCACGAAGTTCGAGAGCGGCACCGGCTGGCCGTCCTTCTGGCAGCCGCTAAACGCCCAGTCGGTCATCACCAAGTCCGACACCAGCCTCTTCATGGTGCGCACCGAGGTCCTCTGCGCGAACTGCGGCGGGCATCTGGGTCACGTGTTCAACGATGGACCGAAGCCGACCGGGCTTCGCTATTGCATGAACGGCGTGGCTCTGAAATTCATCCCCGGCGCCGCCTGATCCTTCGACAGGCGGCCGTCTCGTTCACATAAAGGCCGCCATGTCCAAGCTTCCGACGCCCCCCGTCGCCGAAAAGCGACCCGTTGTCATCTCCCAGTTGGGACGGCAGCGGACGGATGACTACGCCTGGCTGAAGGACGAGAACTGGCAGAAGCTGCTACGGGATCCCAGCCTCGTGCGCCCAGACATCCGCGCGCACCTTGAGGCCGAGAACGCCTACACCAAGGGGATGCTCGCGGGGACGGAAGCCCTTCAGGAGACCATCGTTTCCGAGATCCGTGGACGGATGAAGGAGGACGACAGCTCCCTCCCCTCCCCCGACGGCCCCTACGACTACTACGCCCGCTATGAGACCGGCGGTCAGCACCCGATCTACGCGAGGCGGCCCCGCGGCGGCGCGGAAGGCGTCGATGAGACGGTGCTGCTGAACGTCGACGAGCTGGCCAAGGGCCACGCCTATTATGACGTCGGCGCGGTGCAGCACACCGACGATCATAACCTCGTGGTCTATGCCGTGGACAGTCAGGGCTCCGAAGTGTTCGAGCTCTTCGTCAAGAACCTGACGACGGGTGAGACGGTCAGCACGGGCGTGACCTCGTCCACCGGCGCATTCACTCTGCACCCGGATAGCAAGACGCTGTTCTGGATCTGGCGGGACGACAACGGACGGCCCTCCAAGGTATTCCGCCGTCCGATCGTCGGCCACAAGGGCCCGGGATCGCTGGTGCATGACGAGGCGGACGACGGAATGTTCCTGTCCATCGGCGTCACCTCCAGTCGGCGCCTGATCGTCTTGAGCGCCAGCAATCACGACTCCAGCGAAGTGCGCTTTATCGATATTGAGGATCCAAACGCGACCCTGCGCCTCGTCGAGCCGCGCACGCCCGGCGTCCGCTACAGCGTCGATCACTGGCCAAGCGCGGAACAGCCGGGTCGCGTCGTCATCCACACCGATGCGGACGGGGCCATTGATTTCAAGCTCTGCCTCGCCGACCTCGCTGAGCCGGGCCGGGCGCACTGGACCGACCTTGTTCCGCATACGCCGGGACGCTTCCTGGTGGGGACCGACGCCTTCGCCCACTACCTCGTGCGGCTGGAGCGGGTCAACGCCAACAATCGCATCGTGATCATGAAGGCCGACGATCTCTTAGAGACCGTCATCGATTTCGACGAGCCCGCCTATGTGGCCGGTTTCGAGAGCGGATATGAGTTCGACACGACGAAGATCCGGCTGACCTACCAGTCCCCGACGACGCCGAAGTCCTGGTACGACTATGACATGGCCACCGGCGACCGCACGCTGGTGAAGACGCAGATCGTCCCCTCCGGCCATGACCCGAAGCGCTATGAGGCGCGGCGGCTCTTCGCGACAGCGAGCGACGGTGCGGAGGCGCCGATCACGCTGCTCATGAAGGCAGGAACGAAGCTGGACGGAACCGCGCCGCTGTTGCTCTATGGCTACGGGTCCTACGGGATTTCCATAGATCCGGGCTTCTCCATCTCGCGGCTGAGCCTCGTCGACCGGGGCGTCATCTTCGCTATCGCCCATATCCGCGGGGGCTCGGAAAAGGGCTGGGGCTGGTTCCTGGACGGGCGCGGCGAGAAGAAGACCAACACCTTCACCGACTTCGTGGCCTGCGCGGAGACGCTGATCGCAGGCGGCTATAGCTCCGCTGGAAAGATCGTCGCCATGGGCGGGTCGGCGGGCGGGATGCTGATGGGGGCCGTCGCCAATCTCCGCCCCGACCTGTTCGCCGGGATCATCGGTCAGGTGCCGTTCGTCGACGTCCTCAACACCATGAGCGACGCGAGTCTGCCCCTCACCCCGCCGGAATGGCCCGAATGGGGCAACCCGCTGGAGAGCGAGAGCGACTACGACCGCATCGCCGCCTATTCCCCCTATGACAACATCACCGCGAGGCCCTACCCCGCCGTGCTGGCGACCGGCGGTCTCAGCGATCCCCGCGTCACCTACTGGGAGCCGGCCAAGTGGGCGGCGAAGCTGCGCGAATACACAACTTCGGACCGGCCGATCCTCTTGAAGATCAACATGGACGCGGGCCACGCCGGCGCCGCGGGGCGCTTCGACGGACTGAAGGAGGTCGCCCTAGACTACGCCTTTGCACTCTGGGCCTTCGGACTGGCGTAAGGGCGCAAGATGACGCTGACCGTCCGCGCCGCCGTCACCAACGACCTCCCCGCCATCCAGGCGATCTACGCCCACCATGTTCGGCATGGAACCGGGACCTTCGAGGAAGTTCCGCCGGATCTTGCCGATATGAGCACGCGCTTCGCCGCCGTCGCACATCACAACCTGCCGTGGCTGGTCGCCGAACGCGAAGGTCGCATTCTTGGCTACACCTACGCGATACCGTTTCGTCCGCGCTCAGCCTACCGCTTCACGGTTGAGGACAGTGTCTATGTCGCGCCGGATGCGCAGCGCCTGGGCGTCGGCGTTGGCCTGCTGACCGAGCTGATCGCAGCGTGTGAGGCGCTAGGCCTGAGACGCATGTTGGCCGTCATCGGCGACAGCGAGAATTTCGGCTCCGTCGGCCTTCATGCGCGCTGCGGATTTTCTCACCAGGGCGTGCTGACGGGCGTGGGTCTCAAGTTTGGTCGTTGGTTGGACGTCGTGTTGATGGAACGCGGCCTGGGCGTCGACTTTGACACCCCACAACAATGAGCCCGCTGCATAGATTAAAGCAATATTCGCGCTATCCGCTAAGATTTGGGCCTTTTTCCGTCACCGATCCGTCATCAAGGACGCTTCGGTTGCAATTTACCCTTCTAATTAGTGGACATGTTCGTAACAAAAAGTCATAGTGAGTCTGCATCACAATTTGAGGACTCGCGGAAATGATCGAACCCCGTGGCGAAGGCACGCCTCATCCCCTGGACGTGTCCCTTGGTCGCAACATCCGTCTGCGCCGGAAGTCCCTGGGCATGTCGCAGTCGGCCCTGGGCGAAGCCGTCGGCCTGACCTTCCAGCAGGTCCAGAAGTATGAGCGTGGCAAGAACCGCGTCAGCTTCTCAAAGCTCGCCGGTATCGCCACCGCCCTGCAGTGCCGGATCTCGGACCTGATCGAAGGTCTGGAAGACGGAACCGACACCGATCCGGGCGACAACCGGGCGGCTCTGCTCGGCGAAACCGGCGCTCTTGAGCTGTTGCAGACCTACGCCTCGGTGAAGTCGCCGCGCCTGCGTCGTGCGATCATCTCGCTCGCCAAGGGTCTGTCCGACCAGCCGGAAGAGATCGAGCCGAACTCCGACGATCAGCCGGTGCGCGCCCGCCGCGAAGCCCGCACCCGCTGGCGCCGCCGGACCTAATCACCCGGACAATTTAACGCTTCAGAGCCCGTCTCCGAGATCGACAGAAGGTCCGGAGGCGGGCTTTGTCGTATGGATGCCGCACTCCGTCTTATCGAGGCCGGACCACCGTCCCGCGCGCGCGTCTTCCCCCGCCTCAACCGGCTGGGTGCAGGGCCAGCATCCGACGGACGTGTAGCCGTAAGGCGTCAGGGGATGCGGCGGCAGATCATGTTCCGCCGCATAGGCGCCCAACTCCACCTTGGTCCAGCCGGCCAGCGGATTGAACTTCACCTTCCCCTCGACCTGCTCTTCTTCCGGCAGACGCAGCCGCGCGCCCCCGTGGAAGCGCTTGCGACCGGTGATCCAGGCGTCGAAGTCGCCCAGCGCCCGGTCCAGCGGCGCCACTTTTCGCACATGGCAACAGGCGTCGGTGTCGGTGCGCCAAAGGCCCCCCTGCGGATCGGTCACGCTGAGATCGGCGAAGGTGGGGCGCAGGTCCCGGACGCCGGTCAGACCGAGCCGGTCCGCCAGCGCGCGGCGATAATCGAGGGTCTGGGCGAATAACTGCCCGGTGTCGAGGAAGAGCACCGGCAGCGACGGGTCAAGGCGGCTGACCATATGCAGCAGCACCGCCGACTCCGCCCCGAACGATGAGACAAGCGCAATCTTGCCGGGAAACCGCTTCAGCGCGTCGGCGATCACCTCCGACGGGTCACGCCCGCGCTGGGCGGCGGCTGAGAGGGCGGGACCGTTCATGTCAGACCGCCTCACGCTCCACAAAAGCCGGCTGGCGATCGTCGGCTGAGGCCTGATAGACATGGCGGAAGCGATGCGCGGACGCCGCGAACTGTTCCGCCGACACTTGGGTCTCGAACGCATCAAAGCCGCAGCGGGCGAGATTCCAGGCCTGATCGACCAGCACATCCCCCACGGCGCGAAGCTCGCCGCGATAACCGAAACGAGTGCGGAGCAGCACCGCTGTTGAATAGCCCCGCCCGTCGCGGAAGATGGGAAACTCGACAGCCACCACCGACAGCCGCTCCAGCACCGGGACCAGCGCCTCCGCCGCATCGGCGGAGGTCAGCCGAACGCCAACATTACGGCCCTCGTTCAGCAAGCTTTCGCCCAGCTCCGCCCAACGCGCGAACGGCACGATCACGCCGCCTTGAGCCGGCAGGTCGCCGTCAGGCGCAAGAGTTGTGAAATCGTCCGCGGCCTGGACGAAATGGCCCGCCTCAAGCCGGATCAGCATCTGCATAGGCCGCCGCCTTGAAAGGTGCGACGCCGAGACGACGCACAGTGTCCAGGAACCGCTCGCCGGGCGCGCGGTGTTCGATATAGGCCGCCGCCAGCCGGTCGACAGTGTCCGCAACCCGGTCCGCCGGGACAGCCGGGCCCAGGGCCTGGCCGACGGACGCATCCTCCGCCCCGGACCCGCCCAGGGTGAACTGGAAGAACTCCTCGCCCTTCTTGTCCACGCCCAGAATGCCGATGTGGCCGAGGTGGTGGTGCCCGCAGGCGTTGATGCAGCCGCTGATCTTGATCTTCAGCTCCCCCACCTGCTCAGCGCGGTCGGGATCGGCAAAGCGCCGCGCAATGTCCTGCGAGATCGGTATGGCCCGCGCGTTCGCCAGAGCACAGTAGTCGAGGCCGGGGCAGGCGATGATGTCCGAGGCGAGATCGATGTTCGGCGTCGCAAGTCCGGCTTCGGTCAACTTGTCGAACACCGCCCGCACATCGCGCAGCGGCACATGCGGCAGAACGAGGTTCTGGGCGTGGGTGACGCGGATGTCGCCGTGACCATAGGTCTCGCCGAGATCGGCCACGACGTCCATCTGGTCAGCGCTGGCGTCTCCCGGTGTGTCGCCGATG
>CAIUZX010000501.1 GCA_903903715.1 uncultured Caulobacterales bacterium | reverse complement strand
TACGGCGGCCGGCGACATCAACCTCCTCGGGGCAAAAATAACTAGCAATCTTGAGATGGACGGCGCGGAGCTGTCCGGTGAGCTGATTGCCGCCAACGTCACGGTCGGAGGCGCCGCCCTCTTGAGAGCGTACGGCGAGCACCGGTTTACGGCGGCCGGCGACATCAACCTCCTCGGGGCAAACATAACCAACAATCTTGAGATGAGTGGCGCAGAGCTGTCCGGTATGCTGGTCGCCGAAAACATCACGATCGGAGGCGCCGCCTTTCTGAGAGCTTTCGGCGAGCACCGGTTCACTGCGGCCGGTGACATCCGCCTCCTCGGGGCAACAATAACGGGCAATCTTGAGATGGATGGTGCGGAACTGTCCGGTGCGTTGATCGCCCAAAGCGTCACGATCGGAGGCAATGCCCTCCTGAGAGCATCCGGCGAGCACAGGTTTACGGCGGCCGGTGACATCCGCCTCCTCGGGGCAACAATAACCGGCACCCTTGATATGGGTGGCGCGGAGCTGTCGGGTTCGGCCAACTTCACCAACGCAACCGTAGCTGGCACGATGCGCTTGCGGGTGAAGACCCTGAAATCAGACAAATCTGATATTCGCTTCAATCTGACAGGCACCTCGGTAGGCGCGTTGGAAGATGACGGCGGTCGGGGGTTCCCCACCGGCGTTCGACTTATACTCGACGGCTTCAAGTATGGCGGCCTTGAGCCCCATGAGACCACAGATCGCTCCATATGGAGCCGCGCACAGCGGCGGCTGGCTCGAGTGCCGTTCGCAGTATGGGCGGGCTGGTTCTTGCTCTTCGGCGCGGTCGGCATTTTCGGGCTCGACACCCACGCGGCGTGGGGACCTGCAGCCTTGGTGGCGGCAGTATTGGGCCTCGTCGTCGGCTTGTTCGGGACGGTCGACTTGGGACACACCCGGGCGACGGAGCGCCTTGCTTGGCTGAACAAGCAATATGTCCGGGGAAACGTGAAGGCGTCGCCGGATCTCTATACTCCCGAACCCTACGAGCGGCTGATCAAGCACTTCCGCACGTCCGGTCACTACCGTGACGCGTGGCGGGTCGCGAGCGAGCGCCTGACCATTGAAAACGGCGTTCAGACGTCGCGGCCTCTGCGTTTCGCCATGTCACTCTTTCACCTTTTCTTCGACTATGGCCTCTCCCCCGTCCACGCCCTCTCAACCTTCACCGTCTGCATCCTGTTGGGTTGGGGCGCGGTGACGATCGCTGATCAAGGGTTTGCGCAACGCCTACCGTTCGAAGCCGAGTTGAGCCGTGCGGGCATCAGCGCGCCTCACATCAAGCCCGTACTCGAGCTCTCCGCCCAGCCGGTCTCGACCCTCGCCACCAAGGATGGCGCTCACATCGGGCTGGTGCGCGTGGCGACCCCGGTCTCTCACATCCCGTGCGGTGGTGAGATCGAGCCCCTCCTGTACGCGATCGACAACTTCATCCCGGCCATTGATCTTGACCAACGCAATCGGTGCTCCGTCAGCACCGACGATGGGGCGCTGTGGTGGAGGATCGGCCGCGCGGCCTACACGCTGCTGGGGTGGATCGTAACGTCCCTCACCATCCTTACCCTGTCGGGCATTCTGCGGCGTCAGGCGGAGACGTGACGGGCGCTAAGCCGCCGGGAGTTCCGCAGACGCCACTGCCGTGGTCCGCGTCGCAAGCGACCAAGCCCCGCGCGCCGGCACCCGCCGGTATGGCACCTTCTCTAGCTTGGTCATCTCGTCATCAAAGGTCGCCGCAATGAACCGCAGGCGGTCCCCCTGCAGCTCAACGCAGGTCAGGATGCCGGTGGTCCACGCGCCGCTGTCCACCGCGATCCGGTGCGGCAGGACGTCCGGGCCCCGAACGGTGTGGCCGTGGACGACTACAAAGTCGTGGACCCACCCCGACGCCCGCAGGAAGGGCTCCCGGATGGTCGTCAGTCCCTCAGCGTCGTCGGAGAAGGGCACGTCGGGCTCGACGCCGGCGTGGACAAAGAGGTAGGGCCCCACCCGCAGGTAACGCTCAAGGTTGGCCAACTGCACCAAGGCGGCGGCGGGCATGCGAATGCGGGCGAGCTGTCGGACGGATTCAAGGTCAACGGTCGCGAAGTCGTCGTCGCACACCCCAAGCTCGGCGAGCGTCGCCCGACCACCGTTGGTCAGCCACAGGTGCGTGAAGCGGGGACCGAGCGCGGCGGCGTGCAAAAAGGCGTC
>CAIUZX010000500.1 GCA_903903715.1 uncultured Caulobacterales bacterium | reverse complement strand
CGCCGTGGGAGCAGGGCGCTGAGGCGTTTTCGCCGGATGGGAAGAGCGTGCTCTACGCCGTCAATGCGGACGGGCGCGAGACGCTCAGCCTCTATGACCTCGCGACGGGCAAGAGCCTGCCCTTGCGCTTCCCGCCCGGCATCGACAGCGCGCAGGGGCGGCGCCCCTTCACGCCGGACGGCAAGGGCGTGCTGATCTCGCATCAGGCGGCGAACATGCCGCTGGATTCCTGGATCGCGCCGACGGGGGCGGGGGAAGCGAAGCGCCTGACCCGCTTTGCGGCGGAGAGCCTCGACGCGAAATCGCTGCCGGCCTCGTTCATCATCCATTATCCGAGCTTCGACGGGACGGTGATTTCGGCGGTGCTGGTCATGCCCTATAATCTGAAGCGCGACGGCAAGACCCCCGCCATCGTGCTCGCCCACGGCGGGCCGACGGGCCAGACGGTGGACAACTTCAGCCGGACGATCGCGGCGCTGGCCTCTCGCGGCTACATCGTCATCGCGCCGAACGTCCGCGGCTCCACCGGCTATGGCAAGGCGTTCCAGGACGCCAATATCAAGGACCTCGGCGGCGGCGATCTGAAGGACGAGGTGGCGGCGGTCGAGTGGCTGAAGCAAACGGGCTATGTCGACCCCAGGAAGGTCGGGATCACCGGCGGGTCCTATGGCGGGTTCATGACCCTGATGGCCATCGGCAAGACCCCGGACGTCTGGGCTGCGGCCGTTGAGCAGTACGGCATCATCAACTGGTACGCGATGCTGGAGCATGAGGATCCCCTGCTGCAGCAGTACGAGCGCGGCCTGCTCGGCGACCCGGTGAAGGACAAGGCGATCTACGACGCCACTTCGCCGATGACCTACATCAAGAACGCGAAGGCGCCGCTGCTGGTGCTGCAGGGCGACAACGACATCCGCGTGCCCAAGGGACAGGCCGAGGAGGTGGTCGCCACGCTCAAGGCCGCCGGAAAGGTGGTCGAGGCGCACTACTACGCCCAGGAGGGCCACGGCTTCGTCAAACGGGAAAACCAGATCGACGCTCTGCAGCGGGTGGTGGACTGGTTCGACAAGTATCTGAAGCCGTAAAAACGTCGACGGCGCCGCGCCGCCCGCCTTACGTCGAGGGCGGAATGGTTTAAGCGGGGCGTCCTCATGAAAACGCCCCTCGCCATCGGTGTCGATTTTGGAACGACCAACACCGTGGTGGCGCTGGGCGACGGCGCGCAGGCGCGGCTGGTCGGCTTCGAGACGCCGACCGAGCCAAGGCGCGACTTCCGCTCGACCCTCAGCTTCAACCCCGATCCGGTCGAGGCGAATGGGCGGGCGGTGAATGCGGGGCCTTGGGCCATCGAGGCTTATCTAGAAGATCCCACGGACACGCGCTTCATCCAGTCCTTCAAGAGCTACGCGGCGAGCGCCCTCTTCAGCGAGACGCGGATCATGGGGCGCCGCTACACCTTCGAGGACCTGCTTTCGGCGTTCCTGTTGCGCCTGCGCGCGCATGGGGGCGGGGCGCTGAGCGAGACCGGCGCGCGGCTGATCGTGGGGCGGCCGGTCCGCTTCGTCGGCTCGTCCCCGGACCCGGCGCTCGCCCTCAAGCGTTACCAGACGGCGTTCGAGCGCCTCGGCTTCACCGACATCGTTTATGTGCATGAGCCGGTCGCCGCGGCGTTCTATTACGCCCGGCGCCTGGAGGAAGACGCGACGGTCCTGGTCGCTGACTTCGGCGGCGGCACCAGCGACTTCTCGATCATCCGCTTCG
>CAIUZX010000499.1 GCA_903903715.1 uncultured Caulobacterales bacterium | reverse complement strand
TCCATCGCCGGCGAAACCCACGAGTACACCGACATGTACCCGGGCATGGCCAAGACCGCCCGCGAAGAAGGCTTCGACGAGATCGCCGACTGGTTCGAAACCCTGGCCAAGGCTGAAAAGTCCCACGCCGGCCGCTTCCAGCGCGCCCTCGACACCCTGGGCTAAGCCCTGCACGGACCGGACGGCGCGGCCAAAGCGTCGTCCGGCTCCGACCTGTCTGATTTATCCTTCATTTCCGCCAGTTGATCACACGAGGGTCCGGTGACAGACACCCCGAAAGCACCCGCGCGCGAGGGCAGCCTCGACGCCCCCTTCCGCCATCCGATCGACTGGCGCGACCCGGCCTATTACGACCTCGCCGCGGTCGAGAAGGAGATGGAGCGTCAGTTCGACATCTGTCACACCTGCCGCCGCTGCTTCAATCTGTGCGACAGCTTCCCGCGCCTGTTCGACATGATCGACGAGAGCAAGACGGGCGAGCTCGACAGCGTCGACAAGGCCGAATACGCCAAGGTCGATGAGGCCTGCACGCTCTGCGACATGTGCTTCCTGACCAAGTGCCCGTACGTGCCGCCGCACGAATTCGACATCGACATTCCCCACCTGATCCTGCGCTACCGCGCCGCCAAGCGGCATGCGGGGCAGAAGGACATGATCCGCGACCAGCTGGGCGAGACGGACCGCAACGGCAAGATGGCCAAGCCCGTCGCTGCCATCGCCAACTGGGTCACGTCCCGCAAGAACGCCCCGCTGCGCCAGCTTCTCGACGCCGTCGCCAAGATCGACGCCGAGGCCGACCTGCCGGAGTTTCATTCCAAGACCGCGGCGGATCTTCTGAAGACGCCGATCCCGGCGGACCCGACCGGTCCCGCCTTCGGCAAGAAGAAGGTCGCGATCTACGCCACCTGCTTTGTCGACTACAACGCCCCCGACACGGCCGTCGCCGCCGCCAAGGTGCTGGCCAAGCAAGGCGTGGACGCAAAGCTCGTCTATCCCGAATGCTGCGGGATGCCCAAGCTGGAGGCCGGAGACCTGGCGGACGTGGCGGCCAGAGCCGTGCGCACTGCCGACCTCTTCGCGCCGATGATCGCGGAAGGCTACGAGATCGTCGCCCTGACGGCGAGCTGCGCCCTGATGATGAAGTTCGAGTGGCCGCTCTTGATGCCCGAAAGCGCGGCGATCAAGGCCCTGTCCGCCGCCACCCGGGACATCAGTGAATACGTGGTGGAGCTGTCGAAGACCTTCGGCCTCGCCCCCGGTCTGAAGGCCGTCGAGGGCGGCGTCACGGTGCACCACTCCTGCCACGCCCGCGCGCAGAACATGGGGCCGAAGTCCGCCGACATGCTGCGCCTGATCCCTGACACGAAGGTGGACCTGGTCGAGCGCTGCTCCGGCCACGGCGGCACCTTCGGCGTGATGAAGGCCACCCGTCCCCTCGCCGTGAAGGTCGGCAAGCCGACGGAGCGGCAGGTCGTCCAGAAGGACAACGCCGAATTCTGCTCCGACTGCCCGCTGGCCTGCCGCCACATCGGCCGTCTGATCGAGGACGACGAGAAGGCGACGACCAAGCCCCGCCAGTCCCACCCCATCGAGATCCTCGCCCGCGCCTATGGCGTGCTTTAAGCCTTGAGAGTGTAAAGCCCATGCCCGTCGCCACCCGCCAGATCACCCGTCAGGACCTGATCCCCGACGCCGAGTTCGCCAAGGTCCGGAAGGAACGCCGCGCCTCGCTGCTGCCGATGAAGCGCCTGCGCCGGATCCATCTTGGCCCGCACTGCACCTTCCTGTTCGAGACCTACGAGACCATGCTGTTCCAGATCCAGGAGATGCTGCTGATCGAAAAGGGCGGCGAGGCGCAAGTTGCGGACGAGCTTGC
>CAIUZX010000498.1 GCA_903903715.1 uncultured Caulobacterales bacterium | reverse complement strand
GGTGAACCAGCTGAGCGCCGGACGCTGCATCAGCCAGCGCCCGATCAGGGGCGTCGAGATCGCAAACCCCGCCGGACCTGCGGCGATCAGCAAGAGGCGCCGCGCCTCCCCCATCAGACCGAGATTGGGGGCGACCTCGTCGGGTCGGACCCGTCCCAGCGGCGCGGAGCGCAGGCCATAGGCGGTCGAGGGAAAGAGGCGGCTCAGCTCGTCGGAAAAGCTCATCGCCGTGAAGTAGAGGGCGGCGCCGATGACGAGGCCGAGGCTCGACCACAGGACCGGAAAGGCCAGCACCCGCCACAGCTCACGATCCTTCGAACCCGTTCTCGCCAGAAAGGACGGGGTCGGCGCGCGGGTCTGCCAAAGATCAATGCCCATGGCGGGAGGGTGTTTCCAAACTCAGTAACTGTGTAACTGACCGATGGTGTAGACTGTGAAAAGATGGATTGTCAGACCTGATGCGTATTGTGAGCGGAAAGTTTCGTAGGTGCGCGCTGCAGACCCCCGAAGGGCCGGCGACGCGGCCGACCTCGGACCGGGCGCGGCAGGCGGTGTTCAATATTTTAGAGCACGCCGCCTTCGCGCCGGAGCTTGAGGGCGCAAGGGTGCTGGACCTGTTCGCCGGCTCAGGCGCGCTGGGGCTGGAGGCCTTGTCCCGCGGCGCGGCCTTTTGTCTCTTCGTGGAGACGGATGATCAAGCGAGGGGCGCGATCCGCGACAATATCGAGGCTTTTAGCCTCTTTGGTCAGACGCGCATCCACCGCCGTGACGCGACCGACCTTGGCCCCCGCCCGTCCAGCGCCGGCGCCCCCTTCGACCTCGCCTTCCTCGACCCGCCCTACCACAAGGGCCTCGCCGAGCGGGCGATGCTGGAGATGGCGAAGTTCGAGTGGGTCAAGGACGGCGCCCTCCTCGTGGTCGAGCGCGCAGCGGACGAGCCGCCCCTGTCGGTTCCGGGTTTCGAGGTCCTCGACGAACGCCGCTATGGCGCGGCCAAGGTCACCTTTGCGAGGCGGCGGGTGGAAGGGATCGAGGACTGACGCCCCCTCACCCCAGGAGGCGCTGCTTGTAAAAGCCGATCAGCTCGTCCGCCGCCAGCTTCGTGGGCTCGCCGGGGGCGTCGATCAGATCACCGGTGAACACCGAATGCGGCGGGCGGCCGAGCTTCTTCATGCCCCTGGGGTTGCCCGCGCTATCCGGCAACACCACCGGCAAGAAGCCGTCGCCGAGCAGGCGGCTTAAGGTGTCAAAGCGCGGCTGGCGGCAGAGGGAATCGCCCTCGAAGCGCCAGGCACGGACCTGCAGGCCTTCCTCGGCGATGCGCGACTTCACAGCCGCAATCTCGGCAGGCGTGGCGTCGATTCCCCCGGGCTGCGTGGGCGGCATGGAGGGCTGGCTCATCACCGGCGCCATCACGCAGGGCTCCACAGCCATGTTCAGCGCGAAGCCGCCGGTCAGGCACATGCCGATGACGCCGACGCCCCGGCCGCCGCATTCGGCATGCAGCTCGCGGGCCAGCGGTTTCAGCCAGTCCACGATCGGGCTCGACTGATCCTTGGCGAAGAGGGTGAATTCCCGTGATACGCAGAGGGACAGGACGCGGACGAGACTGGTCTTCTCGACGTTCTTCGCGTCCGGTCGGCCCACCAGGATGGGGGCGTAGACGCGGAAGCCGGCGTCACGGATCCAGCGGCACAGACGGGCGAGGGAGGGTGTGAAGCCGAACACCTCATGGATCACGATGACCGCAGGGCCGGTGTCGCCGGAACAGAGGACGGTCTTGGTCACGCCGTCATAAGTGAACTTGCGCCGGACGAAATCGGAGCTGTCGCGGGTCAAAGCGTCGGCCAAGTGGAGCTCTCCTCTACGCACATCTCGACTTTACATACATCTCGACGGGTGCACGGTTTATCGTTCATAGAACGCTGATGAAATTCCTCGACCAGTGCAAGATCTACATTCGATCCGGCGACGGGGGCGCGGGCTCTGTCTCGTTCCGCCGGGAAAAGTTCATTGAATACGGCGGCCCCGACGGCGGAGACGGAGGGCGCGGCGGCGACGTGTGGGTGGAGGCGGTCGAAGGCCTGAACACACTGATCGACTACCGCTACCAGCAGCACTTCAAGGCCGAGACCGGCGTGCACGGCATGGGGCGTCAGCGCCACGGGGCGGCGGGCGCCGATGCGGTGATGCGCGTGCCGGTGGGGACCGAGGTGCTGGACGAGGACCGCGAAACGCTGATCTGCGATCTCGACCGTCCGGGGATGCGGGTGCGCCTCTGCCGCGGCGGCAATGGCGGACACGGCAATGTGCACTTCAAGGGCCCGGTCAATCAGGCCCCCTACTTCGCCATGCCCGGGCAAAAGGGCGAGGAAAAGTGGATCTGGCTGCGGCTGAAGCTGATCGCGGACGCGGGCCTCGTCGGCCTGCCGAACGCAGGCAAGTCGACCTTCCTCGCGGCGGTGTCGGCGGCCAAGCCGAAGATCGCCGACTATCCCTTCACCACCCTCACCCCCAATCTCGGCGTCGTGGACCTGTCGGAGCAGGAGCGCTTTGTCCTCGCCGACATCCCCGGCCTGATCGAGGGGGCGAGCGAGGGCGCAGGCCTTGGCGTGCGCTTCTTGGGCCATATCGAGCGGTGCGCGACGCTGATCCATCTCGTCGACGCGACGCAGGACGACGTGACCGAGGCCTACAACACCGTGCGCGGAGAGCTTGTCGCCTATGGCTGCGGGCTTGAAGACAAGGCCGAGATCCTCGCCCTCAACAAGGTCGACGCGCTGGACGAGGAGACCCGTGCCGAGAAACTCGCCGAGCTGACCAAGGCCGCCGGCCGCGCGCCGATGGTCATCTCCGGCGTCTCCGGCGAGGGCGTGCGCGCCCTGCTGCGCCAGACCTTCAGGGATATCAAAACGCAGCGGGAAGCCGAACGCACCGACTTCTCGACGCCCCCCGCCTGGTCCCCGCCGGACTGACGGGCGTGAAGCGTGAGCCCCTGAAGTGGGGCGCGCCGGCGCGGCGCGTTCCGGTCTGCGGTCGGCCCCTCGGGCTTCGGCTGGGCTTCAGCCTATCGCGCGGCATGAAGGTCGGGCTGTTCGGCGGCTCGTTCAATCCGGCGCACGATGGGCACGCGCACGTGGCGACGACGGCGCTGCAACGCCTCCAGCTCGACCGGCTGATCTGGCTCGTCTCCCCCCAGAACCCGCTGAAGTCGTCGAAGGACACGATGTCGCTGGAAGGCCGCATGGCCAGTGCGCGACGCTTCGCCGGACGCCGCGAGATCGTCAGCGACGCGGAGCAACGGCTGGGCGTCGTCTACACCCTCGACACCCTGAGGATCCTCAAAGCCCGCTATCCGGGCGTAAAGTTCGTCTGGATCATGGGGTCGGACAATCTGGCCGGCTTTCACCGCTGGCGGGGGTGGACCGACGTCCTGCGCCTCGCCCCCATCGCGGTCGTCTCGCGGCCGAGCGCGCTTCTGCAGAGCCGGCTCGGCCCCGCCGCGCGGCGCTTTCCCCACGGACGGCTTCCCTCCCGCCAGGGCCCGCTCCTGCCCAGCGCCAAGGCCCCCGCCTGGATGTTCCTGCGCGGCCCCTTGAACACCACCAGCTCCACCGCCATCCGCGCGGGCGGAGCCAAGGTCTAGACGCTCGGGCGGGGGCGCCTTTTCCGGACCGGCGCATCGGTCTATAGAGCCCCGAACTTGCGCGCCGGCTGAGTCCTTGACCGAGGCGCGCTCATCCCGTTTCGCGAACGAAAAGGCCCCCTTCATGTCCAAGATCAAAGTCGCCAATCCCGTGGTCGATCTCGACGGCGACGAGATGACAAGGATCATCTGGAAGCTGATCAAGGACAAGCTGATCTTCCCGTATCTCGACCTTACCCTCGACTATTACGACCTGGGCGTTGAGCACCGCGACGCGACCGCCGACAAGGTGACCGTCGACAGCGCTCACGCGATCCAGAAGTACGGCGTTGGCGTGAAGTGCGCGACCATCACGCCGGACGAAGCCCGGGTGAAGGAATTCAATCTGACCAAGATGTGGAAGTCGCCGAACGGCACGATCCGCAACATCCTCGGCGGCGTGATCTTCCGCGAGCCGATCATCTGCAAGAACGTGCCGCGCCTCGTCCCCGGCTGGACCCAGCCCATCGTCGTCGGCCGTCACGCCTTCGGCGACCAGTACAAGGCCACCGACTTTGTGGTGCCGGGCAAGGGCAAGCTGACCATCAAGTTCGTCGGCGAGGACGGTCAGGTGATCGAGCATGAGGTGTTCGACTATCCCGGCTCGGGTGTCGCCATGGCGATGTACAACCTCGATGACTCGATCAAGGACTTCGCCCGCGCCTCGATGGCCTTCGGCCTCGACCGCAAATTCCCGGTCTACCTGTCCACCAAGAACACCATCCTCAAGGCCTATGACGGGCGCTTCAAGGACATCTTCGAGGCCGTGTTCCAGGCCGAGTTCGCCGACAAATTCAAGGCGGCGGGCATCACCTACGAACACCGCCTGATCGACGACATGGTCGCCTCGGCGCTGAAGTGGTCGGGCGGCTTCGTCTGGGCCTGCAAGAACTACGACGGCGACGTGCAGTCGGACACGGTGGCGCAAGGCTACGGTTCGCTCGGCCTGATGACCTCGGTGCTGCTGACGCCGGACGGCAAGACCATGGAGGCCGAGGCCGCCCACGGCACCGTGACCCGCCACTATCGGCAGCATCAGCGCGGTGAGCAGACCTCCACCAACTCCGTCGCCTCGATTTTCGCCTGGTCGCGGGGCCTGAAGCATCGCGCCAAGCTCGATGACAACGCCGAGCTCGCGCGCTTTGCGGACCTCCTGGAAAAGGTCACGGTCGATACGGTCGAAGCCGGGTCGATGACCAAGGACCTCGCCCTGCTCGTCGGCGATCACCAGAGCTGGCTCACCACCGAGGGCTTCCTGGACAAGGTGTCCCAGAACCTCGACAAGGCGATGGGCCAATAGGGCGATGGGCCAATAGGGCGATGGGCTGACCCAAAAGCCGCAGGGGCGACCGTCATGGGTGCCCCATCGCCCGGCTGCGCTTAATCCGCCTCATCCCCGCGTGACTTTGTCTGCGTGAGCGGGCATGGTTAACGGGAGTTAAACGGGGGCGGAACTCAACAGTCATGCGGCGTATTGCAATCGGCGTTTGCGCGCTTCTCCTGGTCCTGATCGGGATCTATCTCGGAGGGCCCTTCTATAGCCTGTGGCGGCTGGTTCAGGCCGCCCGCGCGCACGACGTGAAGGTCGTCGCGCAGATGGTGGACTTCCCCGCCGTCCGCGCCAGCCTCAAGCCCCAGCTCAGCGCCGCCCTGCAGGCGCAGCTCGAGCGGCAGAAACCCAAACCGACCAACCTTCTCGAACAGATCGGCGCGGCCATCGCCCCGGTGTTCGTCGGCAACGCCGTCGACAGCGTGATCACGCCGGACGGGGTGGCGATCATGCTGCGCACCGCTCGGGCCCCGACTCCCACCAGCGCGCTGGTCAAGGCGACGCCGACGCCGGAAGAAGCCGGGGTAGGCGATCCCAAGCTTGTGGACATGGGCTATAACGGCGTGTTGTTCGATTGGCCGCACAAGCGCTTCTTCGACTTCGACCTTGATCAGTTCCACGCCAGCGTGATCAGCCGAAGCCATCCGGAGTACCGGGTGAACCTGATCCTTCTGCGCCACGGCGTGCTGGACTGGAAGGTCGAGGGCCTGGACATCCCGGCCCTCAGCTCCGGCGCCTGATCTGAATTTTTGGGATCACGGCTTGACCCTGGCCCAGCACTCCAGCTCGACATGGGCGCCGCGGGCCAGCGCTGCGGCGCCGAACGCGCTGCGGGCCGGCAGTCGGTCAGGCTTGAAATAGGTCACGTAGATCTTGTTGAATTCGCCCCACTGGCTCACGTCGGTGAGCATGACCGTGCACTTGAACACGTCGCCATAGGAAAGGCCGCGGGCCTTCAGCGTGACGCCAATCTGCTCCATCACCGCTTTGGTCTCCGCAGGCATTCCGCCCGCAATCACGCCGCCCTTGTCATCGCTGGCCAGCGCGCCGGACAGGTAGAGCACGTCCCCCACCTGCACGGCCGAGGAGAAGGGCAGCTTCGGGTCGGAGTTCGGGAAATAGACTGCGCCAATGGTCGCAGGCGCCGCCGCCGCGCTCGCCCACACCGCCGTCGCCGCCAAGATGCCGATCATGTTCCGCTCCCTTGCTCGTGTCGCCAGGACAGTGAGCGTCGGGCGGGCGCCCCCGTCAAACTGAAAATTGCGCCTTGAGGATCCGCTCCAGCCCGACCGCGTCCACCTGATCAAAAGCGGCGGGGATTTCGGCGTCGACGTCGAGAACGGCGATCAGCTGGCCCGCGCGGTCGAGCACCGGCAGGACGATCTCGCTTCTCGACCGACTATCGCAGGCGATGTGACCGGGGAAGGCGTCGACGTCCTCGACGATCACGATCCGCCGCTCCCGCGCCGCCGCGCCGCAGACGCCTCGGCTGAAGGCGATGCGCAGGCAGCCGAGAGTCCCCTGATAGGGGCCGACGACCAACTCCTCGGCCTTCGTCTCATCCACGACATAGAACCCGACCCAGAAGAAGTGCTCGAAAGCCTGCCGCAGCATGGCGCTGACCGTCGCCATTCGGGCGGTGAGGTTTGGCTCCCCCTCCAGCACCGAGGCGATCTCGAGGGCAAGGTCTGCGTAGCGCTGCGCCTTGTCGGCGGACAGGGCGGCGGGGGTGAAGGCTTCAGCCATGGGCGGCTCCAACGTCAGAGACGTCGCACTTAAGACCTCTCGCGCGGCGCATCCAGTCTGCGGGCGCGGTTTTTGACTCCGGTCAAGGCGTAGCGCGGGGGATGTGGGAACACTGACCGTCAGGATCGGCACGCAACAGCGAGAACGCACATGTTCGGGATTGAAAACGGCTGGTTTCTGGCGCTGGCCATCGGCGCGGCGGCAAGCTTCATGGTCGCCCTGGGCGGCGTTCACATCTGGACGAACCTGCCCAAGCGCTGACCGTCGCCCCCACTCTCATCACCCAACTCAAAAGGCCCGCCCCTTACAGAGGGACGGGCCTTAATTTTTTGGATTCAACGTCCAGAGGCGCTTGGTCAGCGCTCGCCCGGCGGCTTGCCGTGCAGAGCGACGCTGGCGCTCGGGGCGCCGGTCGAGGTCACGCCCGTGGCGGGCTGTTGCATGGCGAGCGTCGGCTCTCCCGCCGCTTTGGCGATGCACTGGCCGGTGTCGGCCATGGCGTGCAGGCCGAGGCAGAACATGTCCTCGTACCAGGGCTTGGCCACGGCCAGGCACTGATAGAGGTTCAGTTTCGACATGTTCAGGCAGAACCCCGCCGAGCTGTCATTCAAGAGCGTGTCGAGGGCCGCGTCATTCTCCTCGCCGCCTTCGCCAAGCGCCGCCAGCGCCGCCAGAGCGAGGCTGCGGGCCACGAACTGCGAGTAAGGCGCGGGCGCGGCCTCCGTCGCGGCGCCGCTGGGCAGCTCGGTCTCTACGAACTTGGTCGAGCCGGACACGGCCTCGGCGAGGCTGGCGACCTCTTCCGGAACCGGCGTCATCGGCGCGGCGGACAGCGCCTTGGCGGCGGCGAGGCGACCATTGCGATCGGTCACGAAGGACTTCGACCAGGGCTGCTCGCGCTGCACGTCATAGGCGGCCAGGCGGATCTTGCCCCCCAGCTCGGACATCTTCTGGCCGTGGTTGTGAAGCGCGGTCATAATCATGTTGGCCGCCGTGCCGGCGCCCGGCATGCCGGTGATGTAATAGGGATCGGCAATGATCCGGTCGGCGAAGTCCTTGCGAACACCGCGGTTAGCCGCGTAGACGCGCACGCCCGCCACAAAGGCCGGATCCTGCAAGGCGATGACAGCGGCGTAGGCCACGGCGCCGCGCACCAGTTGCTGCGGCTCATAGGTCTCGGCCTGAGCCAGGCTCTTTTCGATGGCGTCGCCATTCTGGAAGTGGGCCGTCAGGGCCGCCGTGCGGCGCATATAGGCGCGGTATTCGCTGGCCATGTCGAGGACGCGGGCGGAGAGCACGATCGGCGGCAGCTGCGCCGTGTCGACTACGGGCGGCGGGATGTTGTCAGCCCGCGACGCGGCGGCGGGGCCAGCGCATGCCAAGCTCGCCACAGCCATCAGAGACGCCGTCGCCGTCACAATGAGCCGGATCATGCCTGGACGACCAAGAGACGTCATACGCCAGCTCCTTACACACACCACTCGCACACCATCGAGTGTCCGACCATATCGCGCCACCGAGGATACGGCGCGGTTAATTCGAACCGTTAATGCGTTGTTAATTAGACATAACTCGATGACACTTCCAAGGGCTAGTCGAGGGAATTTGACAATCTCATCCTGTGGTGATGTCACGCGATTCGCGTGTCGAATTTACAGGCTCCCCGACACGCCTCTAATCGAACAGCTTTGACACCGACTCTTCATTCGCGATGCGCCGAATCGCCTCGCCGATGAGCGGGGCCACGGTCACCTGCCGGATTTTGCTGCACGCCTTCACCGTATCAGACGCCTCGATGGAGTCCGTGATCACAAGCTCGTCAAGCACCGAGCGGGTGACGCGGTCGGCCGCCGCGCCGGAGAGGACGCCGTGGCTGACATAGGCCGACACCTGCTTGGCGCCCTTGGCCTTCAGCGCCTCAGCCGCGTTGCACAGCGTGCCGGCGGAATCGACGATGTCGTCAAACAGGATGCAGCGGCGGCCTTCGACCTCGCCAATGATGTTCATCACCTCGCTCTCCCCCGGCGCCGCGCGGCGCTTGTCCACGATGGCGAGGTCGGCGTCGAGGCGGTCGGCGAGCTGGCGCGCCCGCACCACGCCGCCCACGTCCGGCGAGACGATCATGACCGTGTCCCCGGCGCTGCCGTGATGCAGGCGGATGTCCTGGGCCATCACCGGAATGGCGACGAGGTTGTCGGTCGGGATGTCGAAGAAGCCCTGAATTTGTCCTGCGTGCAGATCCATGGTCAGCACCCGGTGGGCGCCGGCGCGGACGATCAGATTGGCGACCAGCTTGGCCGAGATGGGCGTGCGTCCGCCGGTTTTGCGGTCCTGCCGCGCATAACCGAAATAGGGCATCACCGCCGTGATCCGCCGCGCAGACGCCCGCGACAGAGCGTCGATGCAGATCAAAAGCTCCATCAGATTGTCGTTCGCAGGATAGGCGGTCGACTGGATCACGAACACGTCCTCGCCGCGG
>CAIUZX010000497.1 GCA_903903715.1 uncultured Caulobacterales bacterium | reverse complement strand
CCGTTGGCGGGCCTGGTCAGGAAGGTGTCGCGCAGCGTGTCGTGAATACGCCCCGCATGGTCGCAGAAGTCGAGGAAGCCCCGCGCGGCGCCCTTGCCGGAGAGGGTCCCGATCGCGTCGGCGGACCTTGCGCGGTCGGCGAAAAGATCAAGCCTTGATCCATCCGGCCAGGCGTGGCGGGCGAGGATGTCGGCGGCGCGCAGCCGGACGCGGTCGGCGAAGCTGACCCCTGCCGCGGCGAACAGGTCCTCGAACACCCAGCGCATGGTCATCACCGTGGGGCCGGAGTCGATCGGCCCGCCTGCGGAGGGCGTGGTGCGCATCTTGCCGCCGGGGGCGCTGGCCGCCTCGACGAGCGTCACTTGCGCCCCCGACGCCGCCAGATCGATGGCGCAGCTGAGGCCCCCCATGCCGGCGCCGACCACAATGACCCGAAGCGGGGGCATGACCCCTCCCAAACTGTCTATTGATATGGACGGTATCATATGTCTAACTTGTTGGACACCAGCGTCATGTCGCGCGCCGGTGATCAGGAGTGTCGGGCCATGTCGTCAAAGGCCATGTCGTCACAGGCGCGCATCGAAACAGCCCTCGAAGCCCTGATCGCACGAGTCGAAGGCGACGGAACGCCGCCCGGGCTCGCGGCGGCGGTGCGCTATGCGGTGTTCCCCGGCGGAGCGCGGGTGCGACCCTCCCTCTGTCTCGCCGTGGCTGAGGCGTGCGGCGATGATCAGCCGGGGGTCGCCAATGCGGCGGCGGCGGCGGTCGAGCTGATGCATTGCGCCTCCCTCGTGCATGACGACCTGCCTTGCTTCGACGACGCCGACACCCGCCGGGGCAAGCCGTCGGTCCATCTGACGTTCGGAGAGCCCAGGGCCGTGCTGGCGGGAGACGCCCTGATTGTGCTGGCCTTCGACGCCCTGGCGCAGGGCTGCGCGACGGCGCCGCAGCGCCTGGCGCCCCTCATCCGCACGCTGGTGCAGGGGGTTGGTCTGCCGCGCGGGATCGTATCTGGTCAGGCCTGGGAGAGCGAGACTGAGGTGGACGTCTCCCTCTATCATCAGATGAAGACCGGCGCGCTGTTCGTCGCCGCGACCCGGGCGGGCGCCATTGCGGCGGGCCAGTCGCCTGCGCCGTGGACCGCTCTGGGTGACGCTTTGGGCGCGGCCTACCAGGCGGCGGACGATCTCCTCGACGCCGTCGCCGACGCAGACGAGGGCGGCAAGCCGACCGGGCGCGACGTCGCCCTCAGCCGGCCGAGCCTTGTCGCCAGTCTCGGTCTGCGGGGCGCCTATGAACACCTCCGTGGGCTGGTCGATCAGGCGGTAGCGTCCATTCCCGACTGCGCGGGCGCGTCGGGCCTCAGAGAGATCGTGCAGGCCCAGGCAGTGCGGCTTACGCCCAAGCAGTTTAGCCGCAGCGCCGCCTGACCCTTTCGGAAAGACGCAGCATGACGAGCCCTTCGGTCCGCCGTCGCCGTTTCTGGCTTACCTGGCGCAACCGGCTCTTGTCCGACCCGAGATTCCACCGCTTCGCCGCACGGTTCGCGCCGTTTCGTTCGATCGCGACCGGAGAGGCGCGGGCCCTGTTCGATCTGACGGCGGGCTTTGTCTATTCTCAGGTCCTGGCGACGGTGGTGGAGACGAAGTTGCTGGAGTTGCTCAGCGAGCGGCCCATGACCCTCGCGGAGGTCAAAGTCGCGCTGGGGGCGCCGGAGGATGCGACGGACCGGCTTTTGCGGGCGGGCGTCGCGCTCGATCTGATCAGCGACGCTAGCGGCGGCGCCTATATGCCCGGCCCGAGGGGCGCGGCGCTGCTCGGCAATCCGGGCCTGCGCGAGATGATCGCCCATCACCGCTATTTCTACGCCGACATGGCCGACCCGCTTAGCCTTTTGCGCAGGGGCGGGGGCGGGGGAGAGCTCGCCGCCTATTGGCCCTATGCGCGGGCGGAAGCCCCGTCGGCCGTCGCCAGCGATCCTGCGACCCGCTACTCCGCCCTTATGGCGGACTCGCTGCCCGCCTATGTCGCCGACATTCTGGACGTCGCCCCCCTTGAGGGCAGGAAGGTCCTGATGGACGTCGGCGGCGGGGAGGGGGTCTTCCTGATCGCCGCAGGCGCGCGGGCGCCGCACCTGCAGCTTCGCCTGTTCGACCTGCCGGCGGTGGCGGAACGGGCGCGGGCGCGACTGGCGGCGGCGGGGCTGGGGGAGCGCGCGCTCGCCTATGACGGAGACTTCAGCCGCGATCCCCTGCCCACGTGCGCCGATCTGATCAGCCTGATCCGCATCGCGCATGATCATGACGACGCGGTGGTGCTGCAGCTCTTCAAGTCGATCCGCGCCGCTTTGCCGAATGGCGGCGCGCTGATGGTGGCCGAGCCGATGGCCGACGTCCGCGGCAAGGACAAGGTGGCGGACGTCTATTTCGCCTTCTATCTGCTGGCCATGGGCCACGGCCGGGTCCGGTCGCCCCAAAGGCTGACGGCCATGCTGCGGGAGGCGGGGTTTGCGACCGTCCGCTTCCGCTGGACCTCCGCCCTCCTGCCCTTCGGCGTGCTGGTCGCGAGCTGACCGACAATCAAATTTGACAAATTTAAGTGTCTAATTAAAGTGACACATATCAGGTCGTACCGCTCCATTCACGACCTGACCTTTTCGAGGGCGATCATGGAAACTCTGGCGGTCGTCCTTGAAGAGCCCGAAAAGATCTCCCTCAAGTCCATGGGCCTGATCGACGCGACTGACGACGATCTCGTGGTCGAGGTCGACTTCAGCGGCATTTCCACGGGCACTGAAAAGCTTCTTTGGACCGGCAAGATGCCCCCGTTTCCGGGCCTCGGTTACCCGCTGGTGCCGGGCTATGAGTCCGTCGGGCGGGTGATCGCGGCGGGCAAGAACGTGGCCGACCGACTTGGCGAGACCGTGTTCGTGCCGGGCTCCAATGGCTTCATCGGTGCGCGGGGCCTGTTCGGCGGCTCCGCGAGGCGCCTCGTCGCCCCCAGCGCCCGCATCGCCCGCATCTCCACCGGCCTCGCGGAGCAGGGGGTGCTCATCGCGCTCGCCGCCACCGCCATGCACGCCATCGCGTCGGGAGACGGCACGCCCCCCGACCTGATCGTGGGGCACGGGGTGCTGGGGCGCCTCCTCGCCCGCATCGCCGTCGGCATGGGCGCGCCTGCGCCTGTGGTGTGGGAGACCAACTCCGTCCGGCGGGACGGCGCCAAGGGCTATGTTGTGCAGGACCCGGCGGCGGACGAGCGCCGCGACTATCGCGCCATCTACGACGCCAGCGGCGACTCGAGGTTGCTCGACACCCTGATCGGCCGTATCGCCAGGGGCGGGGAGATCGTGCTGGCGGGCTTCTACGACCAGCCCCTGTCCTTCACCTTTCCCCCCGCCTTCATGCGCGAGGCGCGCATTCGCGTGGCGGCGGAATGGCGGCCCGACGATCTGACGGCGACGCTTAAGATGATCGAGGACGGGCGCCTTCCCCTCGACGGCCTGATCACCCACCGCGCCGCGCCCGGGGACGCTGCAGCCGCCTACCGCACTGCCTTCACGGACCAGACCTGCCTCAAGCTTGTCCTGGACTGGAGCGGGGCGTGAGCGCGCGCCGCCCGATCAGGCCCGCCGATAGCCAAAGGAGACGGTCATGAATGGCGTCGCCCCTCCCACTCGCTGGCTGCTCGACAGCATCCGCTCTCCCGTCGACCTTCGGCGATTGCCGGACAATTGCCTTCAGGATCTGGCGGACGAGGTGCGGGGCGAACTGATCGACGTGGTCAGCCAAACCGGCGGGCATCTGGGCGCAGGCCTTGGCGTCGTCGAACTGACCGTCGCGCTACATCACGTCTTCGATACGCCGGACGACATTCTCATCTGGGACGTCGGCCATCAGGCCTATCCGCACAAGATCCTCACCGGGCGCCGTGAGCGCATGCGCACGCTTCGTCAGGGCGGGGGCCTATCCGGCTTCACCCGCCGGTCGGAAAGCGCGTTTGACCCCTTCGGCGCGGCCCATGCGGCGACGTCGATCTCTGCGGCGCTGGGTTTCGCCGTGGCGCGGGACCAGAGCGGCGCCAGGCATCGCATCGTCGCAGTGATCGGCGACGGCTCCATCGGCGCGGGCATGGCCTATGAGGCGATGAACGCCGCTTCCGAGACGACCGGTCAGCTCACCGTCGTGCTCAACGACAACGAGATGTCCATCGCCCCGCCTGTGGGCGCCCTCAGCGTACATCTTTGCGAACTCGCCGGTGGCAAGGCTGTCGCGCCGATGTTCGAGGCGATGGGCTTTGACTATGTCGGCCCCGTCGACGGGCATGATCTCGAGGCGCTCCTACCAGCACTGCGCCACGCCCACGGGATCGAGGACCGGCCCGTGCTGGTGCATGTGAAGACCTGCAAGGGCAAGGGCTACGCCCCCGCCGAGCATTCCGCCGACCGCTATCACGGCGTCGCCCGCTTCAATGTCATGACCGGCGTGCAGGATAAATCCAAAGAGGGTCCGCCCGCCTATCAGACCGTGTTCGGCCAGACCCTGACGCAGCTCGCCGAGACCGACCCGAAGATCATCGGCGTGACGGCGGCCATGCCGGCAGGCACAGGGCTCGACATCTTCGGTCGCCGCTTTCCGGAGCGGATGTTCGACGTCGGCATCGCCGAGCAGCATGCGGTGACCTTCGCCGCAGGTCTCGCCGCCGACGGCTATCGGCCGTTCTGCGCCATCTATTCGACCTTCCTGCAGCGCGGCTATGACCAGGTCGTACATGATGTGGCGATCCAGAAGCTGCCGGTGCGCTTCGCCCTCGACCGGGCGGGCCTCGTCGGCGCGGACGGGGCCACCCACGCCGGGTCTTTCGATATCGGCTATCTCGGCGCCCTGCCGGGCTTCGTGGTGATGGCCGCCGCGGATGAGGCCGAGCTCGCCCGCATGGTGGCGACGCAAGCCCTGCTCGACGACGGCCCAAGCTCCGTCCGCTATCCCCGCGGCGAGGGGACCGGCGTCGCCATCCCGTCCGTCCCGGCGCCGCTGGAGATCGGCCGCGGCCGGGTGGTGCGGGAGGGCTCAAGCGTGGCGCTCTTGTCCTTCGGCGCGCGACTGACGGCGTGCCTCGCCGCCGCAGACAAGCTGGGCGCCATGGGCCTCACTACGACGGTCGCAGACGCCCGATTCGCAAAGCCCCTGGACGAGGACCTGATTCGCCGCCTCGCCCGCGAGCATGAAGCGCTGCTGATG
>CAIUZX010000496.1 GCA_903903715.1 uncultured Caulobacterales bacterium | reverse complement strand
GGCGGCTACAGGCGGCGCGACGGGGGCGGCCACAGGCGGCGGCGGCGCAGCGGCGACCGGGACAGGCGCAGCGGCGGCGACCGCCGCCCCGGCTCCGGCGGCTTCAACAGCAGCGAGGGCGTCGCCCTTGGTGATCCGGCCGTCGCGGCCAGTGCCTTGAATGTCTGCCGGGTTCACGCCGGTCTCCGTCACGATGCGTTGAACCGAAGGGGCCAGCGGCGTGGCCTCGGCCCCGCCGGCGGTTGCGGACGCCACCGGCGCGGCGGTCGGCGCAGCTGCAGCTGCAGTTGCACCCCCATCCGCCACAATCCGCGCGATGATCTGGCCTGGCTTCACGGTCCCGCCGCCAGGCACGAGCACCTGTGCGACGACGCCTGAGACCGGCGAGGCCACTTCCAGTGCGACCTTGTCGGTTTCGATTTCGACCAGAACTTCGTCCTTGGCGACGCGCTCCCCGGCTTTCTTGTTCCAGTTTCCAAGGGTGCCTTCCGACACGCTTTCGCCCATGGCGGGCGTCGTCACGTCGATCGGACGTCCGCCGGTGGCTGGAGCCGGAGCGGCGGCGGGTGGCGGGGCCGCTGCGACAGGGGGCGCCGCAACCGGCGCCGCCGCCACTGGGGCCGCAGCCGGTTGAGCCGCAGCGCTGGACACCGCGCCGAGCTTCTGTCCTGGCACGACGGTCGAGCCTTCAGGCGCGGAGATTTCGGTGATCACGCCATCCATCGGCGCGGCCACTTCCAGCGACACCTTGTCTGTTTCCAGTTCGACGAGGACCTCATCCTTGCGCACGAACTCGCCGACCTTCTTTGTCCAGCGGGCGATCGTCGCCTCGCTGACGGATTCGCCAAGCGTCGGCGTCATGATGTCGGCCATGAACTAGCTCCTGATATCGCGTCTGGCGGCCGGCGCAGCCGGCGGCGTAGCAAGGGTTTAGGCGAAAGCTTCAGTCGTGAAGGCTTCAAGTTCTTTGAGGTGACGACTCATCAGTCCGGCCGCCGTCGAGGCGGATGCGGGACGGCCGACGTATCTCGCGCGCTTGGCGGAGATATCGATCGTCTTGAGCGACAATTCAATCCAGGGGTCGACGAACGTCCAGCCCCCCATGTTCTTGGGCTCTTCCTGGCACCAGACGAGTTCCGCGTTCTTGAAGCGGGCGAGCTCCTTGCGGATCGACTGCATCGGCCAGGGGTAGAACTGTTCGAGGCGCAGGATATAGACGTCCGTCACGCCCTTCTTTTCGCGGGCGTCGAGCAGGTCATAATAGACCTTGCCCGAGCACATGACGACGCGGCGGATCTGGTCGTCGGGGCTGAGTTTCACGCCCCCGGCAAGTTCAGGGTTCTTTTCCGCATCGTCCCAGAGAAGACGGTGGAAGGACGAACCCTCCGCCAGTTCAGACAGCCTCGAGATGGCCTTCTTGTGCCTCAGGAGCGACTTGGGCGTCATGACGATCAAGGGCTTGCGGAACGGCCGATGCAGCTGGCGGCGCAGCGCGTGATAGTAGTTCGCAGGCGTCGTGCAGTTCACGACCTGCATGTTGTCTTCCGCGCACATCTGGAGGAACCGTTCCAGGCGCGCGGAAGAGTGCTCAGGCCCCTGTCCCTCGTATCCATGCGGTAGAAGCATGACGAGGCCCGACATGCGCAGCCATTTGCGCTCACCCGAAGAGATGAACTGATCGACCAGCACCTGCGCGCCGTTGGCGAAGTCGCCGAACTGGGCTTCCCAGAGGGTCAGGGTGTCCGGATCGGCGAGGCTGTATCCATATTCAAAGCCGAGCACCGCTTCTTCGGACAGCGCCGAATCGATCACTTCGAATTCCGCCTGGCCGGGATGCAGGTTCTGGAGCGGCAGATACTTGTCTTCGGTGGTCTGGTCGACGATTGCGCAGTGACGTTGGCTGAACGTGCCGCGGACGCTGTCCTGACCAGACAGGCGGATGGGGTGCCCTTCATCAATCAGGGTGGCGAAGGCCAGCAATTCGCCCGTCGCCCAATCCAGTCCCTCGCCAGTTTCGATGGCATGCCGCCGGGCTTCGATCACCCGAGCGACCGTGCGGTGCGCATCGACCGTCGCGGGGATCGTCGTGGCGCGCAGGCCCAGTGACTTCAGCTTGTCGAGGGTCACGGCCGTATCGCCCCGCAGGTCCGATTGACGTGTGGATTCAAGACCAGACCACTTGCCGTCCAGCCAGTCAGCCTTTTCCGCCTTGAAGGTGCGTCCCGCCTCGAACTCATCGTTCAGGAAGGTTTCAAAGTCGGCGATCATGCCGTTCACTTCGGCTTCGGTGACGGAACCTTCGTTCACTAGGCGGCGCGTGTAGAGCTCGCGGGTCGACGGCTGGTCCTTGATGATCTTGTACATCAACGGCTGGGTCATCGTCGGGTCGTCGCCTTCGTTGTGACCGAAGCGGCGATAGCAGAACATGTCGATGACCACGTCCTTGCCGAACTTCTGGCGATACTCGGTGGCGACCTTGGCGCAGTAGACCACGGCTTCGGGATCGTCGCCATTGCAGTGAAGGATGGGCGCCTGAACCATGAGCGCGACGTCGGACGGATAGGGCGTCGAGCGCGAGTTTCGGGGGCTTGTCGTGAAGCCGATCTGGTTGTTCACGATGAAGTGCAGCGTGCCGCCGGTCCGATAGCCCTTCAGGCCCATCAGCGCGAAGCATTCGGCGACAACGCCTTGTCCTGCAAAGGCTGCGTCGCCGTGCAGAAGAAGCCCCATCGCCTTGCCGCGACCGGCGTTCGGGTCCGCGCGCAGGTCGAAGGACTGTTTGGCCCGCGCCTTGCCCAGAACGACGGGGTTGACGATTTCGAGGTGGCTGGGGTTCGCCGTGAGGCTGAGGTGGACATTGTTTCCATCGAACGCCCGGTCGGACGATGCGCCGAGGTGATATTTGACGTCGCCGGAGCCTTCGATGTCCGACGGCGTGCTTGACCCGCCCTGGAACTCATGGAAAATCGCGCGGTAGGGTTTGCCCATCACCGCCGCCAGGACGTTCAAGCGGCCACGGTGTGGCATGCCCAGCACGATATCATGCACGCCCAGTGCGCCGCCGCGCTTGATGATCTGCTCCATCGCCGGAACAAGACTTTCCGCTCCGTCCAGGCCGAAGCGTTTCGTTCCGGGGAAGCGCTTGTGAAGGAAACGTTCGAACCCTTCAGCTTCGATGAGCTTCATCAGGATCGCCTTCTTGCCTTCCGGCGTGAAGGTGATTTCCTTGTCCTTCCCCTCGATGCGTTCCTGGATCCAGCGCTTCTCGTCGGGGTCGGAGATGTGCATGAACTGCACGCCGACATTGCCGCAGTAGGTGCGGCGAAGGATCGTCATGATCTCCCGCAAGGTCGCAGATTCGAGACCCAGAACATTGTCGATGAAGATCGGGCGGTCGTAGTCGGCCTCTGTGAAGCCATAGAAGGACGGGTGAAGTTCGGCGTTGTCCGGACGCTGTTCAATTCCCAGGGGATCAAGGTTCGCCCACAGGTGACCGCGGATACGGAAGGCGCGGATCATCATGATCGCCCGCACGCTGTCGAGGGTCGCGGCGCGAATCTGCGCTTCGCTCGCTTGCGGGTTCTTTTCGCGGATCGCCGTTCCGGCCTTGGCGCCGACCGCATCGGGCCACTGCCCGTCGATGGCGGACAGCCATTCCGGCCGATCTTCGGCCTTCGGCGGATAGGTCCAGTCAGGCTCGGCGCTGAACTGCGCGATCGCCTCCGGGCTTTCCCTCAAGGCGTCGAAGAAGGCGCGCCAGGTCGGCGGAACGCTTGACGGATCAACGGCGTAACGCGCGTAGAGGTCTTCGACATAGGCGAGATTTCCTCCATAGAGGAAGGAGGTCTCGGCCAAAACCTGATTGATACGCCCGGTATCGTCCGCCATTTTTTCCGTTCCTCGGCGAACGGCCCGGACGCGTCGAAGACCACAGCGCGGGCCGCAAGCTCATTAGGTTGACGTTTATTCACTATAACGTCGACCCTTTACATAATCACAATCAGGCGTTTTTCAGCACCTCAAGCAGCGTTTCTCCCAAAGCGGCGGGAGAAGGCGACACTTTGATCCCTGCGCGTTCCATTGCAGCGATCTTGTCCTCGGCGCCGCCCTTGCCGCCGGAGATGATCGCGCCGGCGTGACCCATGCGGCGTCCCGGAGGCGCAGTGCGACCCGCGATGAAGCCCGCCATCGGCTTCTTGCGGCCGCGCTTAGCCTCATCAAGGATGAACTGCGCGGCGTCTTCCTCAGCCGAGCCGCCGATCTCGCCGATCATGATGATCGACTTGGTCGCATCGTCCGCCAGGAACATTTCCAGCATGTCGATGAACTCGGTGCCCTTGACCGGGTCGCCGCCGATCCCGACGGCTGTCGTCTGGCCGAGGCCGGCATTGGTGGTCTGGAACACGGCTTCGTAGGTCAAGGTTCCCGAGCGCGAGACGACGCCGACCGTGCCTTCCGAGAAGATGTTCCCCGGCATGATGCCGATCTTGCACTGCTTAGGCGTCAAGACGCCCGGGCAGTTCGGCCCGATCAGGCGGGACTTCGATCCCGACAGCGACCGTTTCACCTTGACCATGTCGAGGACCGGAATGCCCTCGGTGATGCAGATGATCAGCGGGATTTCCGCGTCGATGGCCTCAAGGATTGAGTCCGCAGCGAACGGCGGCGGCACATAGACGACCGAAGCTGTCGCGCCAGTGGTCTCGACCGCCTCAGCCACGGTGTTGAAGACTGGAAGCCCGACGTGGGTCTGGCCGCCTTTACCGGGGGTCACACCGCCGACCATCTTGGTGCCGTAGGCGATGGCTTGCTCGGTGTGGAAGGTGCCCTGGCTGCCGGTGATGCCCTGGCAGATCACTTTGGTGTTGGCGTCGATCAGGATGGACATGGTTCTCGTTTCCTAGGCGCTGCCCTTAGCCTCAAGGCCTGCGGGGCGCGATGACGTGAAAGGCGTGTCGGGCGATCAGCCCTTGACGGCCTTGACGATCTTGGCGGCGGCGTCGGCCAGGTCGTTGGCCGGGGTGATGGCGAGGCCGGACGCAGCGAGGATGTCCTTGCCCTGCTGGACGTTGGTGCCTTCCAGGCGAACAACGAGGGGCACCTTGAGGCCGATCTCGCGGGCCGCAGCCACAACGCCCTCTGCGATGATGTCGCAGCGCATGATGCCGCCGAAGATGTTGACCAGGATGCCCTTCACGTTGGGGTCGGCGGTGATGATCTTGAACGCCGCAGTCACCTTTTCCTTCGAAGCGCCGCCGCCGACGTCGAGAAAGTTGGCGGGCTCGGCGCCGTAGAGCTTGATGATGTCGAGCGTCGCCATGGCGAGGCCTGCGCCGTTGACCATGCAGCCGATTTCACCGTCCAGCGCGATGTAGGACAGATCGAATTTCGAGGCTTCGATTTCCTTGGCGTCTTCTTCCGTCGTGTCGCGGAGCGCCACAATGTCCGGGTGGCGATAGAGGGCGTTGCCGTCGAAGCTGACCTTCGCGTCCAGCACCTTGAGTTCGCCGCCGCCGGTCACGATGAGCGGGTTGATCTCCAGCATCTCCATGTCCTTGGCGTTGAACGCCGCGTAGAGCTGGCTCAGAAGGGTCGAGGCCTGCTTGGCGAGGTCACCCGAAAGACCGAGCGCCTGCGACAGGTGACGGCCATGGTGAGCGAACACGCCGGTCGCGGGGTCGATGCTGAAGGAAATAATCTTTTCCGGCGTTGAATGCGCGACGTCCTCGATATCCATGCCGCCTTCAGTGGATGCGACCACGGAAATCCGGCTGGTCTCGCGGTCGACCAGCAAGGAGAGATAAAGCTCTCTTTGGATGTCGGCGCCTTCTTCGATGTAGAGGCGGTTGACCTGGCGGCCCTTGGGTCCGGTCTGGTGCGTCACCAGCACGCGGCCGAGCATTTCTTTGGCGTTCTGTTTCACGTCGTCGACGGACTTGACCACCCGAACGCCGCCCTTGGCAGCAGCTGGCAGGCCTTCGAACTTGCCCTTGCCCCGGCCGCCGGCGTGGATCTGGGACTTCACAACGAACACCTTCGTTCCCTTGAGCGCCTTGGCCGCCTTGACCGCCTCGTCGACCGTGAAGGCCGGGAAGCCGCGGGGGACATTGACGCCGAATTCCTTCAGCACGGCCTTGGCCTGGTGTTCATGGATGTTCATGGCGTTCCCTGCGAGGCTAGGATTGGCGAAGATCCGCGGGACAAGGCGTCCAGAGAACCCCGGGCGCCCGGTTTATAGAAAGCCCTATTCCGCTTAGCAACCGGGCTTCCCAGCATCATGATGGCGAAAGACGCAGATCGGGCTTATTCTTTCGTCTATGAGAGTCCTTGTGGTCGAAGATGACGCCGAAACCGCCGCCTATGTGGCGCGTGGCCTGAAAGAGCAGGGACACGGCGTCGAGGTGGCGGGCGACGGCCGTGACGGCTTGTTCCTTGCGCTCGACCAGACATTCGATGTGATCGTGATGGATCGCATGACGCCGGGCATGGACGGGCTGTCCGTGGTCAAGAGCCTGCGCGCCGGCGGCGTCGTCACACCCGTGCTCTTTCTGACCGCCCTTGGCGGTGTGGGCGACCGTGTGGAGGGGCTTGAAGCCGGCGCCGACGACTATCTCGTCAAACCCTTCTCGTTTTCCGAGCTGAACGCTCGCATCAACGCCCTGGGCCGTCGCGCTCCAATGCGGGAACAGACGGTCTCGGTCCTCAAGCTCGGGGCGTTGGAGCTCAATCGTCTCCAGCGCAGCGCGCGGGTCGGGGATAAGACGCTCGAACTCAAGCCCAAGGAATTCCAGTTGCTCGAGTACCTGATGCAGAACGCGGATCGGGTCGTGACGCGGACGATGCTGCTGGAACATGTCTGGGATTTCCACTTCGACCCGAAGACAACCATCGTCGAAACGCATATCAGCCGGATCCGCGCCAAGCTCGAGGCGTGCGGCGCCGGGGCGCCCAACATTCATACGGTCCGGGGCGCGGGATACATGTTGGATGCGACTTAGTCTCGCCATCCGCTCCACCAGGACCCGCGTTGCGGGTTTCATGGTCATCCTTTTTCTGGCCGCTTTCGGCGTGTCGGGCCTGGCGACCTGGCTCGCGCTGACCGCGCCGGTGGAGGAGAGCACCCAGGCGCGATTGCTTCGAGAAGCGAGCCTGGTGACGAGCCTTTACTCCACCCATTCTCGCCCACAGGCCTTGAAGCTCATCGCGACACGGGAAAAGCGTCCGACCGGTTACAATTTTCTGATCGTCGACGCCGCCGGACGCCGCCTGGACGGAGATCTGCCGGAGCAGGCCTATCCGGACGGCCTCATAACGTTCAAATGGAAAGCGTCGCCGCTGGCGACGGCTGACGACGATGACATCCGGATGCGGGTGCTGACGGTTCGCATGCCGGACGGTGTCCGCATATCGCTGGGGGAGGATCTCGAGAGGTCGAGGCAGTTGCAGGTCTCGTTCCTGCGCACCTTCATCCTCACCTCCGGCGCAGCCCTATTCATCGCCCTGGCGGTGGGGTTGAGTTATGTCACGAGGATCCTGCGACGCATTGAACTGATCGCGGCGACAGCGGACGCCGTTTCAGCTGGTGAAATCGGCCTGCGGGCCCCCGTTCGGCCGCCCGAGCGGCGGGACGATATCGACCATCTCGCCATCGCCATGAATGGCATGCTGGATGAGATCGAACGCCTGCTCGTCAGCGTGAGGCAGGTGTCGGACGATGTCGCACACGACTTGCGCACGCCTCTGGCGCACCTTCGTCAGCGCGTGGAGGTGGCCCTCGCAGGGCCGCCGGATATTGACGCCTACCGTCAGGCGCTGAACGGCGCCGTCGAAAAGATCGACGACGTGCTCGCAACGTTCGAGGCGTTGCTGCGGATCGGACAGCTTGAGGCGGGCGCCAACCTCGCAGCGTTTCAGCCCGTGGACATCGCTGAAACGGCTCGAGCCGTGGCGGAAGCCTTCCGTCCGTCGGCGGAGGATGCAGGGCACGAACTGTCGGTCGTCGCCGCCCGGCCCGAAATCGTGCAGGGCGAACGTTCGCTGATCACCCAGATGATCGCCAATTTCGTCGAGAACGCTTTGATCCATACGCCTAACGGCACGACGATCGAGCTGCGGGTGGAACGGATCGGTCCGTTCGTGCGGCTGATCGTGGAAGATGACGGCCAGGGTGTGGCGTCGGCGGAACGTGAACAGATCTTCCGCCGCTTCTACCGCGTTGACCGAAGTCGGACCACGCCGGGTTCGGGCCTTGGGCTCAGTCTCGCCGCAGCCGTGGCGCGCGCGCATGGCGCGGAAATTCGTGCTGAAGACGCGTCGCCGGGCTTGCGGATCTTGGTGGACTTCCTCGCGCCGGCGCCGTGAAGGCGATGGGCTACATCGCCTCGTTGATCGCCCCTTCGAGGCCCTGTTCTCGCACCTTGCGATAGAGGGTCGAACGGCCGATTCCAAGCCGACGCGCCACTTCGGTCATGTGCCCCGAATAGATCTCTATGGCGAGCTGGATCAAGTCCCGCTCGATATCTTCAAGCGTGCGAAGATGGCCCCGATGGTCGAGGATCCGCACCGGGTGCGCCTTGTCGACCGGCGCTGACTGCGGGTCGCTCGCCACCGGAAACGCAGGGAGGGTTTCGTCCAGGGACGGAGGTGATTCTGGCGGCGGAGCAGGAAACACGCCCGATATGGACGGGAAATCCGCTTGGGTCAGATAGGGCCCGTCGGCCAGCACAATCGCGCGATACACCGCATTTTCAAGCTGGCGCACATTGCCGGGCCATTCGAAGGCCTGCAGCATCGCCAGCGTGTCTGACGAAGCGCCCATGACCCGGCGGCCTTCTTCAGCGTTGAACCTTTGGACAAAGGCGTCCACCAGGGCTGGGATGTCTTCGCGGCGTTCGCGCAGAGACGGCGCCTCGATCGGAAACACGTTCAGACGATAGAACAGATCCTCGCGGAACCGGCCGTCTCGAACCTGGTCCGCAAGATTGCGGTTTGTCGCTGAAAGGATGCGGACATCGACCTTAACCGGACGCTTGGAGCCCACCGGATCGATCTCGCCCTCCTGCAGCGCACGCAGCAGTTTCACCTGCATGTCGAGCGGCAGTTCCCCGATCTCGTCCAGAAACAGCGTTCCGCCGCTGGCTTCCTGGAACTTGCCGAGGTGCTTGTCGTGCGCACCGGTGAAGCTGCCCTTCTCGTGACCGAACAGGATGCTTTCGACGAGGTTGGTCGGCAGCGCGCCACAGTTCACCGCCACGAAGGGCTTGCCGGCGCGGTCTGAGCTGCCATGAACGGCGCGCGCGATCATTTCCTTACCGACGCCGCTCTCCCCGAGGATCAGGACAGGGATCGAGGACTTGGCGGCCCGTTCGCCGAGGGATTTGACGAGGCGCATCGGGCGGGACTCGCCGATGAGATCCTGGAACGTCATCAGGCCCGCCTGGCGCTTCTTGAGCCGGTCGACTTCACCCTTCAAGCCGCCCAGTTGCAGGGCGTTCTGGATGGAAATGACGATGCGTTCGGGGGAAGCGGGCTTGATGAAGAAGTCTTGAGCGCCGGCCTGCATGGCCTTGACCACCGTATCGACGCCGCCGGTCGCCGTCAGCACGATCACGGGCATATCGAAGCCACGCGCCCGCATGTCCTTGAGCACTTCGATGCCTGGCGTGCCGGGCATGACGAGATCCAGGATCACCACGTCCGGCGACACGCCGGAGATGAGTTGATCAATCGCGCTGTCTCCGCCGTCAGCTTGAGAGACTCCAAAGCCTTCGCGCTCGAGAACGGCCTGGATCAATCGACGTTGGGTCGGGTCGTCATCGACGACGAGAACGCGCTTCGCCATGTATTAGCACCTCACATCACCGCTGGCCGCTGCGCGGCGACCAGACTTGTTCTGCGGATGTTATGACCCACGACCCCCTAAGGTTAGGTTTAGGACGATCAACTTTATTACGGTTAGAGTTTATTCATAAATGCCGCTGCTGTAGACCTTGGGCATGACCGTTTTTCTTCCCATGCGCCCTTGGATGGCGGAACGTGCGACGCGGGCCGTTATGGACGCTTTGGCTGTGATCGGCGGGGAGGGCGCCGCACGGTTTGTCGGCGGTTGCGTTCGCGACACTTTGCTGAGACGCGACGCCGCTGACCTCGATCTCGACATCGCGACCCGTCTGACCCCGGACCAGGTGACCCGGGGGCTTGTTGCGCAAGGTCTGCGAGTAGAACCGACGGGACTTGACCATGGAACGGTCACCGCCATCGCCTTCGGACGTCCCTTCGAAATAACGACCTTGCGCAAGGACGTCGAAACGGATGGACGCAGGGCTATCGTCGCGTTCACGACAGACTGGTCCGAAGACGCCGCACGGCGCGATTTCACCATGAACGCATTGTACGCCGATCCTGACGGGCGCGTTCACGACCCGACCGGCCGTGGACTGGACGATGCAATGGCCGGACGCGTGATTTTTGTCGGCGATCCCGACACGCGGATCAAAGAGGACTACCTTCGTGTCCTGAGATACTTTCGTTTCCTGGCGCGCTTCGCCGAGGACACGCCGGATCCGGGCGCGCTCGCCGCTTGCGCGCGACACGCAGATCAATTGGTTCGCTTGTCGGCCGAGCGCATCGCGAAGGAGCTGTTGAAGCTGCTTGCGGCGCGCGACCCAAGGTCCGCAGTCGAGCTCATGTCGCAGATCGGCGTGTTGATCCATATTGCTCCAGGTTTCTCCAGAGGCCAACGGTTTCGGGGGTTGATCGATGTCGAGTTGGCGCTCGGGCGCGCGCCTGACGCCGAACTTCGCCTGGCCGCATTGGGGCCGAGTGAAACAAGCGGGGCCCTTGCGCTCGCAAAGCGGTTGAAACTTTCCAACGCGCTGCGCGACAGGCTCGTCGCTGCCTGTTCCGGACAGTTCACATTCACTGTCGAGATGTCCGGGCAGGCGCTGCGCAGGGCCATCTGGGTGTTGGGGGCGTCTGCCTGCCGCGATCAACTCCTGTTGTCCTGGGCGGAGGACTTTACCCCTGCTGCGGTCTCGGAATGGGGGCGCCAGCTCGAACTTGTCGACACCTGGCGCCCGCCCGCAATCCCGATCTCGGGAGATGATATCCTGTCTATGGGAGTCGAAGAGGGGCCGCGGGTCGGGCGAGTGCGTAAGGCGTTCGAGGACTGGTGGCTCGATCAGGACTTTCCAGAAGACAGGCTTGCCGCGCTAGACAGGCTCAAGCGGCTGTCGACGGCCATTACCTAGTTCAGGTCGTCTAAAAAACGCCGCGTCTGTCGCCGTTTCGAACATAGCATCCATGCAGCCCGAGCTCGCAGTTGGGACGCGGCGCGACCCTGGTCTCAATGTGGCGCGCGGCGCGTCTGCGGCGTGGGGATGCGGGCGCCATTGGAGCGTTGCCGGCGTCGCGAAACGCGCGGGGGTCTGATCCACGATCATCCCGGTTCGATTCCAACCGCGACCTTGGCTCGTCCGAGGCGCCCCGGTTGGAACGATCCAGATCCTGACCCTCGGCGACGGAAACAGCCATTGAGAGCGCGGTGATCGCAATGCATGCGGCCAAGACGACTCGATCGAACACCTTCGTCATCGCGCTTCAACTCCTCAAACCGGACAGACCAACGGGAGAAGACCGTGCGGCCTTCCCCCGATATGGTTAACCCAGTTTTGCGAAGAATTCGACTGCCAAGTGATCGGTTAGCGGAACAGCGACAACAGGCCTTGCTTGGAGGAGTTGGCGATTGATAGCGCCTGCACGCCGAGTTGCTGCTTGGTCTGCAGCGCGGTCAGGTGCGCGCTTTCCTTCGCCACGTCAGCGTCGACGAGGTTTCCAACGCCCTGCGTCAGGCTGTCCTGCAGGTTGGAGATGAAGTTCAAGTGTGTGGTGATCGCGTTGGACGCCGTGCCGAGCTTTGCGACCGCCGAGTTGAGCGCGATGATGGACGTGTTGACCAGCGACAGAAACGTGGCGGCTGTCGTCGCAGTGGTGAATGACGCCGACGCGGTAAACGAAATGGCGCCCCCCGAGTTGCCGACGCCGAGATTGGCCGGAAGAATGGTCAGCTTCGAGCCGCCGGACGCGTTCGCCAGCGCGTAGATCGTGCTCGCGTTGGTCTTGATGATGTTCGCGCCGTTGAAGTCAGCCGTTGAGACGATCTTCTGGATTTGGGCGATCAGCGCCTGCACGTCGTTGTTCAGGGCTTTGCGGCTGACGGTGTCGAGGGAGTTGTCTGAACCCGCGACCGACTTGGCCTTGATCTGATTGAGAATGTCCGAAATCGTCTGACCGGCGGACACTGCAACGTCCACCGTTGACTGAGCTCGTTGCAGCGACTGCTTCACGGCGTCGAGTGAGGAGATCGAGGCGCGGCTGTTCTGGGCGATGTTCCAGATGGCGCCGTTGTCCTTGGCGCCAGAGACAGCGAGGCCCGTCGAGATTTGATTCTGCGTTTCCTGCAACGACGTCGACGTGACGTTGAGGTTCTGCAGCGCAACGATCGCGCCGACGTTCGTGTTGATGCTGTTCGACGACATATGCCCTGTTCCTCTTCCTCAGACATCAGCGTCCGCATGGGTCGTGAAACCGTCTGATCTCGGAAAGCGCAGGAGCAATGGCGGCGCCACTTGGGCGCAGCGGGAAAAATTATAGTTAAAACAATGTAATTCGATGTCGTTAGACGGCGGCCGCGTAAGGACCCGGTTAACCATACCGGGCAGTTTCTGCCTTCAGCGGGCAAGCCTTGCCGCGGCGCTGGTCAAAAATGGTGGATGCGCAGCGTCTGCACGAAGAGATGGCGCCAATGTCGCGCTTGAGCGCAATCAGCTATCCGCAGGTCCAGATTCCCTCAGTTTCACAATTCTGTCGTGAAACTGCGACGAATTCGAAGTGATCCGGAGTTAGCGGAAGTCACTTAGCGGCCACTTTGTGTCGCCTTTGGTATTCGGGGGATCACCAATGTCTCTACGTAGATTGTCGGCTTCGGCCGGTTTAGGCGCTATTTTGTTCGCACTTGCGGCTCCTGCCGCGTTCGCGCAACAAACGACGGCTGCCTTGCGCGGCGTCGCTCTGGACGAAGCTGGCGCGCCTGTGAAGGGTGCGACGGTCTTGATCGTTCACACGCCTTCGGGCACCAAGACGACGGTCGTCACCGACGCCGCCGGCGTGTTCGACGTCCGCGGCCTTCGCCTCGGCGGCCCGTACAAGATCGTCGGCAAGGCGGCGAAGTTCTCTGACCAGACGCTCGATGACGTCTACCTGCAGGTTGGCGACGCCGGCCGCGTGACCCTGAACTTCGAAGCTGCGGACGTTGTGGCGGCCGTCACCGTCAACGCCAAGAAGAAGTCCTACGCGGACCTCGCCAATGTCGGCTCGCGCACGACGATCCGCGCAGCGGATATCGAAGCTGTCGTTTCGGTTCGCCGCGACGTCCGCGACGTCGCCCGCCGCGATCCGCTGGCCCAGCTCGACTTTGTGTCGCGCTCCACCGGCCCAACGGGCGGTCTGTCCATCGCCGGCTCCTCGCCGCGCCGCAACCGGATCACCATCGACGGCGTTCGCTCGCAGGACGACTACGGTCTGAACACCGGCGGCTTCTCCACCAACCGCGGTCCGATCTCGCTGGAAGCGCTTGAGCAGGTCGCGACCCAAGCCACGCCGTTCGACGTGGAAGACGGTGACTTCACCGGCGGCGCGATCAACATGATCATGAAGTCGGGCACCAACGACTTCCACGGTTCGGTGTTCAATCTCTACCGCACCCCCCGCCTGATCGGGAACCGCCTCCTGACCGTCAACACCGTGACGGATGCGGCGGGCAACCTGTCGCTCGCGACGACCACGCCGAAGATCAAAAACTACGTCCACGACCAGAACTACGGCGCGTTCATCTCCGGCCCAATCATCGCCGACAAGCTGTTCTTCGCGGCCTCGTATGAAAAGTACAAGAGCTTCGACCAGACCGCGGCGGGTCCGGCCGGCCAGGGCTTCGGCATTTCCTACGCCAACCCGACGGCCACCCAGTCCAGTCTCGCGACCTTGCTGAGCGCCTGGAACAGCTATGCGGCGTCCAGCCTCCTTGCGCCGACTGGCTTTACGCTTAACCAGCCGGTTCTCGATGAAAAGTCGTCGGTCAAGCTCGACTACAACATCAATGACAACCAGCGTCTGAGCGCGTCCTACCGTCGCGCCGCCTCGTCCGTCTGGAAGAGCCGCGG